>VBPX01000001.1 GCA_005877075.1 Nitrososphaerota archaeon
CTTAAGAGGAGAATTATTACTGACCCTGTTATACTATCAGAATGTTTTTCACAACACGTAGCATACTATAATCAGAAATATTCATTTTTCATTTATGGTCCACTGTTGGAGAATGAATTAACACATGACCTTCGTAATTTGTTATCTGGCAAAATAGCAATGCTAGGATACAATAAGGAGCAAGATGAATTGCCGTTTGATCATCCCATATTGCCGCTTTATATCTGGGCTAAGGAGAATCTTCCCCAGAGGAACTAGACAATAATATGCTTGGAAAATATGTTTCTAATTATTCTTATATTAAGAATGTACTAATTCACAGGATCAAGTTTTGAATAAGTATTGATGATATATTTATTTCTGATCCTGTTTAACCTCTTATGTTATTTTTTAAGGGAATGGTAACTCAAATGGTATTATAGATGATGATAGAGTATTCTTTGTACCCAAATTCTTATCTAAGGTATTGCTTGTACCCAAATTGTTATCTAAGGTATTGCTTGTACCCAAATTGTTATCTAAGGTATTGCTTGTACCCAAATTGTTATCTACATTATTGTCTTGCACCTGGGAAGTTGGTGGAAAGAATGGGAATATTCTAATGTCACTGTTCAAACACGAGCCAAAAATTTCACAATACCTAAAGAAGGGTGATTTAACCTCCTTTTCATTACTCATCCAATATGGAGAATAAATAGTAATTCCAGAGGCAAATATGTTTTGGCTCGGGAGAATAATAGCAAAGACAATAACAGTAAAGACAGTAGTAGTTAAGAAAAAAATGCCTAATGAAGGACATTTGTTACATTTGTTCAAAGCAATATGAGATTCAATACTTAGTATATTTAGAATTCTTTAATAAAATTAATAAGATAATTGAATAAATGAATGCAAGAATCTAATTCCTAAAGAGGTAATATACAAAGCTACTTTTAGTTTTTGGTAGAAAAAATAATAGAAATTTTTTCTTAAGAATAGATTGGATATTTGTTCATCTATAAAGTTATCATTTGCAGGAAAAATTGTGAATCTTATTAGATATGATAATCAAGATAGAAATTAAGTTAAATCAAGATTATAACCATGATTAGAACAAAATACCTGATGATTAGTCATGGATAATTATATTATATTATATTCAAGATACAATGATAGAAATGTAGATGAATGAAAAAATAATTGAAATACGAAAGCTCTTATCAAAGATGAATGAAGATAATTCGGACTTTCTTAATTTCTTTGATCTGCAACATTTACAGGTCGGTATTTTAAGACTAAAACCCAGTCAAAAAGATACACAAGAGCCGCATCCGTCAGATGAAATATACTTAGTATTAGAAGGAGATGGATTCATAGAAATTGGAAATAAAGCATACCCCTTAAGGAAAGACCTATTCATCTATGTACCTGCAAGAGTAAAGCACAGATTTTATGGGAATGTACAAGAAATATTAGTCGTGTATTTTTTCAGTAATTAAAATCAGTGATTAAAAATGGCTTAAATTTATCGTTTGAACTATTAAATTAATTAACAGATTTTCTATTATAATTTGATCATGTTAATCACAAGACAATCACAAGACAAATTAAATATAACAACTGGAGGGACAGAAAGATTTGCTCGAACAAGAAACAAACCAATGCCCCCAGTTGCATCTTGGAGAACTCGAAGGAATATGTGCAACAAACTTTAAAACGATTATATTTTTGGCGTAACTCCTGCAGATGCTTCATATTTATTCAATAACAATAACCAGTGACTAATTTCATTGTTACAACAAGATTACAAAATATAGTTTTTTACATGTCTCAATTTAAGTACCTATTTATAAAACGTTCTGATATTGCAGTTACATTTTACTATCTCATGATAAATTCATGGGCATTGCTTCTAAATGTTTAGCTAATACCATTAAAACTTCAATCTTTTTTTTGGGATAATTTGCAAAATTAAGAACTTGATCAATAAAGGTTGAAATTGGGATTGCTTCTTCCCCCACCACTTCGATTCCCTTCTTAGTTAATAAGTATGATTTTGTAACTGGAGCAGCTTGAACCCCATTCAAAAAATAATGCTGTGATTCGGACATTGATTTACTTGCATTAACGTACATTTCTTTAATATATTCAGTCTCTACGGCTATATTATCTTCTAAGAGACCCATTCGCTTAACGAGCTCATTGATTCTTTTGACAGATTCAAATACCATGATAATATCTACCTAGTTATTTTAATTCTGGAATTGAATTAGTCCACTCTTATTTCATCTTTCTTGCTTTCTTGTTCTTGTAATTTTTTAAGCTCATTAACTAGAAATTCTTTGTACTTTCCTCTTTCTTGTTCAGTCATTTTATCCAAATTAGAACTCAATGTTAAGCCAATAGCCGATAATCTGTCTATCATATCCATTGCCATAAACTTGCCAATGTTCCCAACTCGCATAACAACATCTAATTGCTTTTGCATTATATTGTGAACAGAATCAACATCTGCAGCTATATCCATCCCTCTAGATGTAATCTTGTATTTACCACTATCAGTCTCGCTTATTAGGCCCTCTTCTAACAATCTTCCTAACATCGGATAAATTAAACCTGGTGATGGTTTCCATCTTCCTCCACTTTGTAATATAGCTTTATCTATGATTTCTTTACCCGTCATAGGTTCTTCTTCAAGTAGACCCAGAATATAATGGCGCGAAAACCCTCTTGGAATAGCACTACCTACTCTAGCAAACCACTTAGATAACATATCACTAGTAATATCGCTAGCGATATATTAGTTTTTTGTGCTGCGAAGTTCTGGTAAGTTATCGGGGTTTAACATCAAGGTGGTAAGTTCGGGGTTTGAAACCCGATTTAGGGTTAAATATTATTCAAGTTTACTAGGACAGTATTGCAAAAAGGCGACCTTATTTGGCAGGGGTTGGTAGGAGCCTTATTCGGTACTATCCTTAAATTTACACTGGAACCATTAATACAATCCCTACAGAGGAATCTCGCTATACCAGGAATCCCAATTGAGATTCTTCCATTAATGGGTATAGGCTCAATAATCGGTTTAACAGTAATTGGAGTTCTGTTCATTCTACAAATTAGAAATTACTTTGGAAATAAGACACCTAACATCATAAGACTAGAGAAAACACCAAATGAAAAACTAGATGACCTGTTAAACGAGATGGAAAGTTTCACAAATAAATGGAGATATTCTAGTTTTTTTATTTCGAGTTATAGAAGAAGGATTGAAATTAATGCCTTTGGACGCGACAGAAAGGCGATAAAGAAAATTACTCAATATTCAACTAACATCTATATAAAAATAAATTTAGTTAAAAAACTGGGTGTTACTAAGATTAATAATAAACTGAATGAAATGATGCCCTCAGTTAAGAACCTTGTAGGAATAGGTGAGGATCTAAGGGAGATTTATTGGTCTAGCAAAAAATCTAAGATGATGCTTTCGTCTGATCCTGAAGTAAAGAGCAAATTGCTAACCAATGGAGATCATATTTGCGGACAATTCGATAGAGCAATTTACGAATTACGACTCTTGAGAGAAGACTTACCCTAACACCGAATTCCGTATTAATATCAAAAGTTTGTTTTCTCCTTCGATTTTAATTCCACATTCTTCTGCTGGTGTCTTACCTAAACTAGAATGTTCTCTAACATAGTTATAATGAATTCTCATTGCTTCAACTATTTTCTGTGCAGATACTTTTGTTTGCATTCCCCGCATTACTTTTTCTCTATCTCTTACAGTACCGTTTAAGCGTTCTACTACTGAGTTTAATCCTTCGTTTCTTACCGATATACTTCTAATGTTCTTTACACGAGGATTCTTCAAAGTGAAAAATTCTTTTTGAAATGCTTTATCGTATGAAGGTAATTCATCATGTATTATTGCTTTAGGCGTTTCTGTCTTCAATTTTGATTTATTTGTAAATCCAAATTATGTTTATTACCTATTTATAGAACGGATCTAATCCTATGGTTCTCAACTCATTAGTACATTGCATTAAAAATTGAGTTTTATACGAATATTATAACTTTTAAAATAAGAATATCATGTATATTTATATATGGAGAGATAATTTTATTTATAGTCTGTGTCGCAAAATAAGGACGTTCCTGGGGACAAGAAAAAAACAACTAAAAAGGGTATAATTATTACAATAATAATTGTAGCAGCAGTAGTTGCCGCAAGTTTTTTGGTATATCTTATACCATGAACCAATGATCGTGAATATTTTTGTTTATTTTGAAAAATTCTTTACCATAACAGAGTAATATGTGCTTTCTAAATAGTGAGATTTTGAATATTTAACTATAAAATTAAGAGTATAGGATCTGAATTTTAGTAATGGGACCTATTGAGATTATTTACAAATTACTAACCCGTTAGATTCAAGTTTACTTGCGGTACAATGGTTCTGGCCAATTGGGTATCAAATCATATCTTCTTTGTAGCTGTGTATCTACATCTGCTGCACGTTTTTTAAAAGATTCATCCTTTGCCTGAACACCATTAAAACCTGAAAAATACATGGAATAGAGACTTGCAATAATTATGATTACTAGTGCTGCGATTCCAATACCAACTTTAACTGCAGCTCTCAAACTATTTCACCATAACTTTGCTCAATATAGAACGGTCCTTATTAAATCCACTGTCATTTTCTAACTGGAATAATTGTACTTTGATTATCTTCCCGCGTCACCGCCACCTGAACTGCCGCCGCCGCCGCCACTGCCCAACCTACTCCGCTTCCTAAAAGCCCTCCCCAACCAAAACCACCTCCTCCTAGTCCACCTCTTCCTAATCCTCCGGGACCAAATCCCCTACCTCTGTATTTTATCCCAAGATAAAAAAAGATACCAACAATACCGAGAAGAATTATTATTGGCATTACCATTTGCCAAATATTCTCTTCTGGATTAGGTACATACGGTTGATATACCTGGTCTTCGTTTTTATAACCAATTTTCTGTCCAAGTGCAATTACTGTTGTTAAAAAAGCCTTATCAAGAACTTCCAGATTTCCAGTAGTTTTCATATTCTTGTCTTGTCGGTACAAGATAAGAGTCTAGAATTGCTCCGGCAGTTCCATCTGTAATATTTCCTTCAAGTCCTCTACCAACTTCTAAACGCATTGAACCTCCTCCAGCATCACGTTTTAAAGAATATAACAGAAGAACACCGTTATCCTTTCCCTTCTTACCTATGCCTTTGATTCCATCTAATGTAACTCCATTGAATATATAATTTGTAAGACTATCTCTGTCCTGAATTTCTTGTCCATCCTTTTTAATCCCGTGACCAATAAAACTCGGAATTGTGTATATTACTATTTCTGCAGAGGTCTGAGTATCCATATTGCGAAGATATCTATCAATTAATTGTCTGTATTGTTCACTTATCAAATTAGCATTATCATAAATATACTGTGGTCTTGTGCCGTCAGGCAGGTACGAAAAAGATGATTGAAGGAAAACGGAGGAGATAAGAATCACAATTAAAATTGAAGATAAGAATAATTTATTGGCCAAAACAAGGTCATACAATTTGAGTAACTTTATACCTAGTCATTTACAAATATTTTGTGTTTTGTTTCATTCTTTTTCTGTTTCGCTCATAGAAATCAAATATCAAGTTTATTTTTAATAGCATTTCAAGGCATATGAAGCGGAACTTACAACAACCAATCAAAATTGTATAGTTTAAGATCCTCAAATAACCAATTTATTACGGTTTTTTATCGAACAGGTTGCCTAATATAAGGTATAGATTATTCCATTTTCAAGATCAATTAGTTTGCGACCAGTTACAATTATGAAGTTTGGAGGCAGTACACTGGGAGAGGACGGTACATGCATAGATAAAATAATTGAAAGAATAAGTAAAAAGATAGAAAGTAAGAACAAGGTTATTGCCGTTTTTTCTGCGCCCTTAATTAAATATAGAGACAAATTAAGTTCTATGACTGATGTCGCAATTCATATTGGAAAGAATTATGCTCAATCCAATCCTATTGAGATCGATGTATTACTGGAAATATATGAAAAAATTGCATCCAATAATCTTTCTCCGGAATTTCATAAAAAATTTTCTGACGATATTAGTAGGTTTCACAAAGAAGTCATAATTTCACTTAAACAAGCTGCAGAAAATCGTAGATTTGTTGATGTTACTAGATCAAGAACTCTTGCATATAGTGGAGAGATCCCTATGTCATATTTAATGGACTATGTTCTAAAAAGTAAGAATATAGAGTCGGACCATGTCAAGATAGAACAATGGCCAATAATTACAGATGATAACTTTGAAGCTGCAAATTTTTTGATTGAAGAATCTAGGAAAAAATCAAGCAATTTCTATGAGTTGATTGAAAAAAATAATGTAGTAACAATAGGGGGTTTCATAGGAAAAACAATTGATGGGCTAGAAACTACTTATGAGAGAGGAGGTTCGGATAGATCTGCCGCTGATGTCGCGATATTGTTGAACGAACAATATAAGGCTGAATTGGATTTTGAAAAAGATAATGCTGTATTGAGTGCAGATCCAAAAATAGTTAAGAAAGAATTGGATAGTATCAAATTTCTGTCTTACAATGAAGCGAAATTAGCGGGAATGTTTGGTATGAAGATTCTTGATCCCTTAGCAATTAAAGAGATAGATGACAACAATATGGATATACCTATTGTAATTACTGATATGGCAAATCCAATTTGTACAACTAATATATCAAAGGTTTCTTCTGACCAGTCAAATAATCTTGTCAAAATTGTAACAGGAAAAAGAAATTGTGCAATTGTGAGAATGGAAAGCATAGCATCATCACATTTATTGGCAGCACTTGAAAGTGATAAGCAGTATCACGACTTTATCAAATTATCTCCATACAAGAAAGAAGATATTGAAGTTACTCGAATTCTATTTCTTGATGGAGATTATGTTCGTCGCAACGAGCATCACTTTAAGGCATTTTATTCCAAAGCAGAGATTGTGTATGACAGAGGTGTTGTTACTTTAATTGGTGATAACATGTGGAAAATGCCTAAAATTGCATCTACTACGAGTAGCACTGTAGGAGAACATGGGATTAACATTCTGAATTTAGACGCGCAAGAGGAAACATCGCGTATTCTGATAATTGTTGACGATTCTAAGGTCGCTGATGCGATAAGGGCAATTCATGATAAGAGAAATAGAATTGGTCAAGATGATGTGCAATGAATGATAAAAGCAAGATTTGGATGGACGGAAAATTTGTTGATTGGAACGATGCAAAAATACACGTTCTCACACATGGGTTACACTATGCAACGGCAGTATTTGAAGGAATACGTTGCTACAAAACTAAAGAAGGTCCTGCAATTTTCCGATTAGAGGAACACATGAAAAGGTTGCTCAATAGTTGTAAGATGTATCATATGACTTTACAATATTCTGAAAAAGACCTTACAGAGGCAATTATTGAAACTATCAAAATTAATAAAATCAAAGATTGCTATATTCGTCCTATTTGCTATTATGGATATGGAAAAATGGGAGTCAATCCTTTACCTAATAAAGTATCAACCTCTATAGCTTTGTGGACTTGGGAAGACCACATTCATACGGTAGGTAACAAGGGAATGAGAGTTATTTTTTCTTCTTGGACTAGAATAGATTCAAAAAGCTTGCCTATTCATGCCAAAGCTACTGCAAACTATGCAAATTCAGCATTAGCAAGAATAGAAGCAATAAAGTCGGGAGTTGATGAAGCGATTATGTTGAATATGAGCGGTATGGTTGTAGAAGGAACAGCTGAAAATATTTTTATGGTGAAGGATGAAATCCTAATTACACCGCCTATAACATCAGGTGCGCTGGATGGGATAACCAGATCCAGTGTATTATCTATCGCAGAGCATCTTGGCATTAACTTTCAAATTCGCGATATATCACGTGATGAATTGTATTATGCTGATGAGGTATTCTTAACAGGAACAGCTGCTGAAATAAAGTCAATAGGTGAAATTGACAAGATAATTATTTCGAATGGAAAAACTGGAAAAATTGCAACTAAGTTACAAAATTCTTATTATCAAATAGTACATGGCAATAATGAAAAATTTAAGAAATGGCTCACATATATTAATTAGAAAATTGTGATTTTCTCAAATCATGTTGAATAATAGTAACGTTATATCAAGCATTAATCTTTACATGAATAACTATGGAAAGTACGTTATAGAGGAGATTCATTTAATATTAATGCGAGAAGGGCCGATCTCAAGTCTTTACCGTAAGACGCTTGTTTAAAGTAAATTGCATTACCGCTATTATCCACATCTTGCGATATTTCATATAGTCTAGGCAATGGGTGCATGATAGAAATATCTGATTTGAACTTTTTTAAAATGTTACTATCAATCATATAAGTTCCTTTAACTTTTTCATACTCTTGTGGATCTGAAAATCTTTCTTTCTGTATTCTGGTGACATATAATATGTCTGAATTTTGATAAACTGTTTCATTCATTTCAACCAATTCTAAAATTTTCATCTTATTTTTCAGACCGTAAATCGACTCCTGTCGAATTTGTAATGATGGTGGAGAAACTAGAATAATTTTAACATCGTAATTGGATAGACCGTATAATAAGGAATAAATGGTTCGTCCATATTTCAAATCTCCCAAGATACAAATTGTCAATCCATCTATTTTCTTTTTTTCTTTTATCATTGTATACAGATCAAGCATGGCCTGAGTAGGGTGCTCCTCACTTCCACTACCTCCGTTGATTAATGGATGATCAGATATTTCTGCGGCAAATTTACTTGAACCGTCAAGTTGGTGACGCAAGACTATGATATCTGAATAAAGATCCATAACGTGTACCGTATCCTGTAAGCTTTCTCCTTTTTCAATTGAAGAGGATTTTAGATCTGATATGCCAATCGAACTTCCACCTATTGACGCCATGGCTGCTTCAAAACTCATTCTAGTTCTGGTACTTGGTTCATAAAACAGATATCCCATTATTCTGGCTTTTCCTAATTCATCTTTCTCTTTGGGATTGAGTTTCTTCATTTTATCCGTTTTTTCAAATAAGAATTCAAGCTCGTCTCTTTGGAAGTCTTTAATTGAAACAACATCTCGATTAAAGAACCGATTAGGCTTCACTAAATTTCACTATCATATTATGATAAAAAGCCCTTTACAAAAAGATTCTCTTCAGAATTTGACAATGATAATAGTCTATATAGCATATATTAGAGATTTCTTCTCATAAGATTTGCAATTTGAAAAAGAGTGGAGCGGCCTTATTTTTTATTTTGGTTATAATATATGGAGTTATGCTTCAAAGCGTGGGTGGATATAAAATTGCAGAGTTTCAGAATGTACCAAATGAAAATTATCCTAATCAGAATCGTGTTAATTTATCAAATTCCATAAAAAATACAACAATAGCGGATACTAAATCTAAGACTCTATACTCCAATTTTATGAACAAGGAAAACAATTCAATAGAAAGTGTTACCTATACTCCGAAATTTTTGTGTGGTAATGTATCGTCAGATGAAGGTCCGGTAAGACCAGGACACTATGATACCGATGTTAGCATCCTTAACAAACAAGATTATCCGATAAAAATTCTTTGGAATGTAATACCTAATGATGGTAATTCTTCAAATGCAATTGTCAAGATACTCAAGCCTGAAAGCTCTACTAATATAACATGTAGAGATATTCTGCCATTAGTTACTGATAGTAAGAACTTACTAGAGGGGTTTGTTTTATTGTCCTTATCTGTAAACAACAACATGATTGGCGCATTTCCTGATCCTAATAATCCAGAAGCATCAATTTTGAGATCTATTGATGATTCACAATCAAATTTGATTGACGTACAAGTATTCTACACGGCCAATGCATTACCTCAACTTCCAAGAGAAATGATTTTCAATAAGATTGATTTTACAATATTAAGTGATACTAGTGGAAAAATACCTCAAACATTTCTAAAACGAGCGCTGGAAGTTTCGTTATTGTCCAATGCAAGCCACATTTATGACCAAGTACTACGTGTAAAAACATTACTGAAAGAAAAATTCAAGTTATCAGATTCTGAATTAAGCGGTGTTAACGTTCAAATTGCAAGCTCCGATATCGATGTTATTTTTACAAACGATGATCATGCAATATCATCATCGCGTTTAACTCCAAACATATACTACAAGTGATTGGAATTGAAGAGATAAATTGGCATATTTGCTTCTAGTTACTAACAAGAATATCAAAAATTCACTCGGGATAACATTATCATAAAGTTATACTTTAAGTGCTCTGCTTATCATTATTAGTTCAGGTCCCGTTGTTAAACTTCCCACAATTACTGAGCTGAAATTGGCGATAATTCCTGATGAAAGATATGGCGAACCTCCATTAATGGTCGCTGGCTCTGCTTCAACTTGAAGTATTTCCGATATTCTATGGATTTCAGCATCATTAGCTTTTGGATGAACAATTGCTCCAGCATTTGTAGCAACAACCATAGACCCAACCTGCACAAATCCTCCAATCGACATTGTTTGAAATGGTACGCCCAAAATATCTTTGATATTTTGATCCACTTCCCCTTTGAATAAACTTGAAACTATTGCTCCCTTATCATTTGCCGAAATCAAGTTTCCAACTGCTGTAAACTTGCTTTGCAGTCGTTCCACGTTTAAGCCGGTCTTTTTAAGGATTCGGATTTCTTCATCTGATACAGTTGATGGTAATAACATGCCATTATTATTCATAACTGTCATCGGTCCAATCAATCTGGTTCCTGCTACTGAAGCATGAATAATATTTTCAACTGCTAGATATTCTTTAAGCTTTTTAGTTTTTGATTCTGCAAATCCAAATGGAAGTAAAAGTGTCTCATCATTGGTTCGTACAAATAATCCTACATTTGGACTTCTGTATACATCATACTTATGGATTACCAGATGCTTATTCTCTCCTTTATATCAACATCATACGACATTATTTCTGTTATATGCGAACATGAAATAGCGATAATATACCTGATTTAAATTTATGTTTCAAAAATTGTCTATTGTGCAAAGACCAACTAGTGGTTATTTTTGGTTTCCATATAAATTTGGACCATTTTCTTAAAAATAAAAATAGGGATGATTTTTTATCCTGACATACAGGAGCTAAAACCGCATTCTATACACAAATTGCAACCTTCTGTAATAATCAATCTTGCATTACATGAAGGACAAGCTTCAAACTCATTATACTCATTTGGAGAAATTGTCATATTCATTTTAAGTTTGGCTTGAGACACATTTATTGTGTTTTCTGTAGCTTCCATCTCTTCTGTTTCTCTAAATACTTTTTCAACTTGTTTCATAACATAGTCTTCTTTAATGTTACTGTGTATATAGTCAGTTACATAAGCACTTGGTTTTACAATGAATTTTTTCTCCTTATCAGTACCCGTTATGTGAAGTACCTGTTCATGTCTTGAGCCATCCCTATAAACCGTAACCCCCTTTAATCCCATTTCGTGTGATAAAAGATAAGCCGCTTTTATATCTTCGACTGTAACATCAGATGGCATATTAATAGTCTTTGCTATTGCGTTACTAATCCATTTCTGCCAAACTGCCTGGGCCATTAAATGATCGGTCCAATGTACATCAATAGCAGTCACAAATATTCGCTGTATCTTTTCGGGAATTTCACTCAGCCCTTTTACTGAACCATAATTATTGGCAACTTTTGTTAAAATTTCATCGTTATACAATCCATTTTCTTTCAATACGTTCTCAAATATTCTATTTGTATAGAAAAATCTTCCTACGGTAACGCGTTTTTCAAAAACCAGTGCGAAAACAGGTTCAACACCATTTGATGTATCGGCTATCATAGATAATGTTCCTGTAGGAGCGATTGTAGTCGTCCATGAGTTTCTAATTCCATATTTTTTTATCTTTTCAACTAATGAATCCCAGTCATATGAATGATATTGCTTTGGGATTTCATAGTATCCTGCTACAGGTACCATTTTTCCTTCAACATAATCAGTTTGATTAAATAGAGGAAAAGGACCCCTTCCCTTAGCTATTGCAACACTTTCTTCCATACTATAGTAAGATAATGCTTCTGCAACTCTATTCATGAATTCATAACCTTCCTTCGAGTTGTATGATATTTCTAAAGTAAACAATAGATCTGCAATACCCATTATCCCAAGTCCAATTCTCCTTGTTAATTGTGTATTGTGTTCAATTTCTTCAACAGGATATTTGTTCATGTCGATGACATTATCTAAAAATCTAGTTGAGAGACGAATTGCTTGCTCATAGCGTTGCCAGTCAAATTCATATTTTCCATCAATGTTACGCTTAACAAAATTAGCTAAATTGATCGATCCTAAATTGCAAGATTCATATGGATAAAGTGATTGTTCACCGCAAGGATTAGTTGCTCTTAGCGGTCCTTCTTTCACGTTTATACAAGGATTATATTTATTGATATTATCAAAAAATATAACACCAGGCTCAGCACTTTTCCAAGCGCTGAAAGTGATTAAATCCAGAAGCTGGTGCGAATCAATTTGTTTGAGCGGCGCATTAGTTGTTGGATTTCTAAGTGTGTATCTGTGATTATTTTCATTAATTATTGATTCCCAAAAGTCAGTCCAAATACCGATGCTTACATTAAAGTTTTCGAACACACCTGGTTTAGTTTTAGCTGTGACGAATTTTTCAATATCAGGATGCCATGATTCCATTATCCCCATGTTTGCACCCCTTCTTTTTCCACCCTGTTTTACTACGTCTGTAATTGTATCTATTATTCTCATGAATGAGATGGGTCCTGAGGCAACGCCAGAAGTTGATGCTACTATATCACCTTCAGGACGGAGATTAGAATAGTTTATACCCACTCCTCCTCCTGATTTGAATATCATTGCCGCATCAGTAGAAGATTTCATTATCTCTGACATGTCATCTTTCATATCAAGTACAAAGCACGCTGAAAGTTGGCCAAGTTTAGCTCCAGCGTTCATTAGAGTAGGAGTATTTGGTAGAAAGTCTTTTGACACCATTAAATTATAATATTCTTCGATTCTATCAGAATACTTTGAAAAGTGACCTTCGGCAATTAATCGCAATAGCTCTTTAAAGCTAATTTTCATGTGACCGCTTTTTGCCAAATGAACGTAATGCCTAATCATTGACTCAAAATGGTAGTTGCTAAGATAGTGATTGCCAATTTTTAGTTTCAGATTAAAATCATCTATTTTCTTATAATATTCTTCAGCTTCTGTGATATTTTGAACTAATACATCATTAGAGTACAATTCAGCATCGTGGAGTATATCAGGGATTGTTACAAGAATTGCGACTCGTTCAAAAAGTGATTTTGCATCTTCAATTATTTCATTATTGTTATCTCTCAATAGGTAGCGTGATGCCAATACTCGGAGGGAATTAATATCAAAAGATTTATCCACTTCATCTAGATCTTTCTTATTTAGAATTTTCTTTTTTTCATCTCTGATTTTGCGTCGTTCGTGTCGATACAAGATATAAGCCTTGGCAGTCTCTGAGAGTCCTTCTTCAATTAATATCGATTCAACCATATCCTGGACATCTTCAACACTTGGAATTCTATTAGTCTCAAAAATAGAAAATTGTTGATCCATCTTTTGTACAACTTTTTCAGATAATTTTTCAGCAAGCTTATAGTCAGCTCTGCCTGCCGCCATTAATGCTTTGTAAATGGCATTGGAAATCTTGTAATGATTAAAATCAACAAGTCCCCTATCTCTTTTCTTAATTTGCGCTATCGGTTTTTTGTTTTTGTTTGAAGAATTATCAATCTCGGTAATTTCTTTTGCCATAACGCACTATACAGCTAAAGCTTAGCTTAAAAGGATTATCTTACTAAAAAATAATATAATGAGGGTTTAAAGTATTTGATTCGGTATTATTATATTGTAAAATTAGTGGAACCGCATTTTTGACAAACTTCTGATACTAGGGATCTCTTTGTACCACAAGAGATGCAAATTTTGTTTTTGTACACAGGCCTGAAGAAATTAAGATCTTGTGACTTTCCAATACAATCCATTAATTCATTGTCGCTAAGATCACTTACATCAACATTAAGTGAAACCCCACCATTAAGTAATTTGTCGATGGAATTGCTTGATTCTATTATAGGACCGGTATTTGAAAGAAGATCTCTGCCGTTTATAAGAATACCTTGTGAATAAGATTTTATCATCATTTCATCACCAGCTTGATGATACATGTTCCCGTATTTTTCTGAATCTAGAGAAGCTAGTCTTGTACTACTATCGTCTGTGATCATTGCAATTCTTATAGAGTCATCTCCAAGATGTTTTCCTTGATCTGAAGCAACTGCTACTGCAGTTTGTAATACTTTTTGAATTATTTCTTCTCCATCAAACTCATGTCCCAGTATATTGTATACCGATTCCCTTATTCCTGTCAAATTAATTACTAGATTCATTTTGCTTAATTGCATCATTTGTGTTATATTGGCTAGTATAGGAAGCATTTCTCTTCTTATCATTTCCAATATAGAGTTCTTCCTGACCAATAGGGCTGAAATAGCTGGTTTTATCATCAGTGCCAATCTAGCCCTGAAATAAATTTCGTCTTTATTTGACTGATAGGCTAATCTGGGCAGATTAATTGCCAAAGACTGCAAGCTTAAAACCGAACTAGATTTCTCGTCAATCTGAGTTTTTACCAGCCCTGTATGACTTCTAAAACTCTTGGATATAGATAAGATTCCTCCATGTTTAACAATATTACCTATCAAATCTGAATTTTCTTTAACCGAGTCTTGACCATTACCAACTAGAGATAACCCAATGGTAGGGATAGGCGTCTGGTCCAAATATTTCATATACGCATTTAATATCGGCCTAATGACAGGACGTTCATCAATTGAGATAGGAAAAGTAATGACTGGAAATCCTGAGGATGAGTATGATCTTGAAAGTGATGATGAAATAAATGCTCTACAAAATACAGATTCAATATCTTCATGGTTATTTTGAATCTTATTTATTATCGTAGAAATAAAATTATCTAGTATTATCTCCCTTGAAGTTTCCCTACTTAAGACCGAAACCAAAACAGGTAGAATTGCTGTGATGTCATCTATTGTACGAACTGGGTTTATCCTTGAAACATTCAAGTATTTTCCCTTAAACTTTAGACCATTTTCTATGATATGCCTGGTATCTATAAAAATGGTGTCAGGCATTAAATTCCACAATCCGGTGTTAGAAATATTCAATTCCCCAGCAAGATGCATGTCCGTAATATCTTTGGGTAACATATTAAAAAGCAGGTTTTCTGAAAAAACAGCTAGAGATGTTTCTGATAAAATTCCTTCTACGCCATTTTTGCTGTATATCGGATTGTTAAACATATCTGATATATCAGATCCTGGAAGGCCCAACCTAGCAAGCTTTGATCTAAATTCCTCATAACCATGTTCAATCAAAATTGAGTTCACAGTTTCTCTAATAAGCGAGGACGTAAGATAGACGGTTTGAAATTTGTAAACCTTGTTTTCTACCTCTTCGGTAATTTTATGCGCTTGTTCAAGAGGCATGTTTGCCTCCCTAACTAATGATTGAGTAATTCTATTAGAATTAAATTCTTCAATGGAATGTCTGGAAGTTCTCACGTACATTTTTCCACTTTCAATGATTGATCGCTCTTCAATTTGTCTGGCTAGACTGAGAACTAGTTTTCCCAGATTGGTAATTGTATATCTTCTTTCTGCCTTGTTTAATGCAACAAGAGATTGTCTCAAAAGCTTCCTTAAATGGTAAGCAAATTTACCAGATTCTTTTTTGGACTTAAATCCAGCTAAAGATTTTAATTCTGAATAAGTTAAAGGTCCCTTGGAATTTAAAATACGAAGAATATCTATCCTGTTAGGACTTGCCATAACAGAAAAAATCATCCTAACTCTTTTTGCTGCTTGTAAAATCCCACTAGGTCTTGTTTCAGTTTGAGTTATAAGATCATGACTAGCCTCTATCTCCATCTCACCCGATATTATCCTGAGATAATTTAAAATTGGGTCGTAAATAGTTATTGACTAATAGTGCAAAACAATTTACCTGTGTTTCAGAAAATCAATTTTAAATCATTACTTCATTTTCCTCTAATAAGGGCTCGAGCTCATTCCTGCTTTTTATTACATTAATTGCATCAGGAATATCAGGTAACTTTAATTTCGTTTCCTCCTCAACACTCTGTTCAACTTCGCTTAAAATTTTTAGTGCGTCTTCATCTATAGGCATTGATATTTTCATGTCAGAATTAACATTGTAATTTAGTATTTCAGAAGCGGCTGTTGTAACATCGTTCAGTACTTCATGTGCTGTTGGGATTACCATTGAAATATCTTTTTCTATATCTTTAATCAAATCAATTGTTGGATTTATGGTATCCATTATCGTAGTAAATTCACCTATTATAGTGGAACGTAAAGCTACAACTTCAAGTGACATTCCCATATTTCTTGTTGTACGTTGAATTCTATGTATATTTACAAGTTCGTTGGCTAATGCCCTAGCACGGACATTGTTGCCTACTTTGACGTTTTCCACAATTTGTTTTCTAAAATCAGCGTCCATCGTATCATATTTTTTTGAGAGCTTGTTTAACTTTGTAATCTGATTACTAATAACTTGAGCAGCATTAGAAAGGTCATTTTGAAATTGTTTTTGATGCTGCATCGAAAAAAATATGGTTTAAGATGAATGTAAAAATATTTGTCAGGTTCTATCAACAAAAGAGTAACATAAAGCTAATCTACAAAATTTCTAGTATATTATGAAATCTTGTAATAGGAATTTACCTTCAAGAAATTAAGAAAAAATTAAAAATACTTAATTTGATTCCCAACAAAATCGTAATGTCATTAAAGATCTTGTTTTTCTAATGTTAGCCCATGTTTTGTATCATACCCTTTTACCTTAACGGTTGAACCTATCGGTAAATCAGCTGGTGTTTTAATTCCTGGTAGAAATCCCGAAGCTGAAATAGGTGCATCCTTCAACTTGAAAACTACCCAAGCATATGACTTGATATCATCAAAACCTTCAGGAGCTACTGCTTGAATAGTATGTGTGACAACAGTTCCTATTCCTGGAAATTCAACAAGTTCAAAATCACTCTTGGAGCATCCACTACAATAGTACATAGTCTCGAGCATTATTTTTCCGCAATTCTTACACTTGTTTGCTAAAATTTTTCCATTATTAGCTGTTTGTATAAATCTCTCATGTGTGCTAGAATGTTTTTCCATTCTGATACACCAAGATCAGACTTTTTGAAAGATATGAACAGCTGCACTTGCCCCGGTTGCCCCAAAGTTATGTGTCATGGCTATTTCGGCATCTTTTACGGTTCTCTCGCCAGCTGCGCCAGTGAATTGTTCAAAAACTTCCACAACTTGTCCTATGCCTGTAGCACCAATAGGATGTCCTTTGGATTTTAATCCTCCTGACGGATTAATTGGGATTTCTCCATTTCTTCGAGTAATTCCTTCCCGTGCAGCAACGCCTCCCGTACCCTTTTCAAAGAATCCTAAATCTTCAATGTCAATAATTTCTGCAATTGTAAAACAATCATGCACTTCTGCAAAATCAATGTCTTTTGGAGTTACTCCTGCCATATTATATGCCTGTTTTGCCGCAATTATTGTACTTGGAATAGTCGTTATATCCTCTCTGGATTGTACAGCAGCAGGCGAGCCACCTCGACCTGAACCAATAACTTTCATATAATTTTTGCCTACCTTCTTGGCAAATTCTTCAGTACACAAAATAACTGCTGATGCACCATCAGAAAATGGACAACAATCATAAATTTTCAAAGGTGATGCTACGACAGGTGAATTCATTACATCATCTACGGTTATTTTTTTTCTAATGTGTGCCTTTGGATTTAATAATCCATTTTCATGGTTCTTTACTGCAACATGTGCAAGATCCTCCTCTGTCGCTTTGTATGTAGTCAAATAAGATCTGGCAATTGAGGCAAATAATCCTGGAAATGAAGCTCCATTTCCACCTTCATAGAAGAAGTCAGAACAATATGAAAAGAGGGTGGTACTCAAAGTAGTTCCAGCATGAGTTATCTTTTCTACACCAACGGCCAAAACACAATCATAGAATCCCGCAGCGACATTTGCATAAGCCTCTCTAAACATTACAGAACCGGAGCCGCAAGCAGATTCGATTGTCAGTCCAGGTACATGAGGAATTCCAAGATTGCTCATTAATACAGGTGCCATATGCACTTGTTTATCAGCAAAACCAAAAACGTTCGAAATGTAACCTGCTTGGATATCCTTTGGTGTAATTCCAGCTGAATCAATCGCATTTTTCGCCGCATCCAGTCCTAGCTCTATAACACTCTCACTTAGTTTACCATATTTTGTACTTCCAGCTCCAAGAACGCAGACATTATTTACCATTTATATGGAAAATATCAATAGAGAATATAAAAATGTTCGAGAATGGTTTGCATCATGCCAATTTTCAATACCTTTATTCATAATAAAGGACGTAAAGTAATCAATTTTTATCAAACCTAAAATCTAAATTCTTATTCCCTGTATTGTTTTTGAGTTTGCAAGAAGAATTTCAAGGAGCAAGCGCAGAACAATACAAATTAGTAATTTGTGAGAAACCACTTGCTGCAAAAAGGATATCTGAAGTCCTTGGGACTAGAAAACTGATAAAAAAAGAACCTTTGCCTGGTGTAGTAATTTTTGAAATAGTTTCAAAAAGTGACCAACGATTTATTGTATGCTCTGCACTTGGACATTTGTATAATTTATTTCCTTTAGAGAAAAACCGAAAAAAATATCCAATATATGATGTAAAATGGTCTCCGCGACATTCAATAATTGCAAGAGAAAGGAGAAGAATTCTGCAAACCTTGATGGTCATATCTAATATTTCAAAGGGGGCTTCTGAATTTATTCATGCATGTGACTATGATCTTGAAGGTGAGCTCATTGGCTACAATATACTTCAATATGCTTGTAAAAATAAATATAAAGTATCTAAGAGGGCCAAATTTTCTTCACTGACTGATACAGAATTAAATCGGTCGTTCGATAATTTACAGAGAACCAATATCAGGATTGCTGATGCTGGAATAGCTAGGCATTTAATTGATTTTATTTTTGGTATAAACCTATCAAGGGCTTTGGTTAATTGCGTAAATGTTTCCAATCAAATTAACCAATTTCACAATTTAACCATAGGAAGAGTCCAAGGTCCTACTCTAGGATTTATTGTAAATAAAGAGGTAAACATTAGAAACCACATACCAGATCCATTTTGGTACATAACTGGAAAATTTGAGAAATCCGGTTCCTTTTTCAAAGCTAATCTAGAAAAAGTAATTCATAAATTTTCAGACATAGAAAAAATACTAAGCGAGTGCAAAAATGAAACTGGCATTATTAAACAAATAGCACAATATGAAAAGGAGATCAATCCTCCCACACCATTCAATATTACTAATCTACAAAAAGAAGCTTATCGAATTTTTAAGATAACACCTGCAACTACTCTTTCTATTGCAGAATCTCTTTATTTGGCAGCACTAATTTCATATCCTCGTACTTCGAGTCAAAAAAATCCTCCATCCATAGGATATAAACAAATAATTAAACAATTAAGCATGAACTACGACAAGAAATATGAAAATGTCATAAATGATTTGTTAAAAAGAAAGTACTTGGTTCCCTATCAAGGTAAAGAAGAAGATCCTGCTCATCCGGCTATTTACCCTACTGGCGTAAAAAAGAAAAAACTTAACGTTTTTCAGCAAAAAATCTTAGACCTCATTATTAGGAGATTTTTATCTACATTTGGAAACAATGCTATAACTAAATACACTGAAGTAATTATTGATGTGAACGGTCATGACTTTATATCCAAAGGAAATACAATCGTGAAGAATGGCTGGATTTCTATCTATAAACCATATTTTATTATTAATGAATCTATATTGCCGGAATTTAGTAGAGGTGAATTTGTGAAGGTGGATAAAA
>VBPX01000102.1 GCA_005877075.1 Nitrososphaerota archaeon
ATTCACTGTGGGAGTAGCACCTGACACCATCATAGACTCTGCTATAGATGGTGCAAATACTAACATTGCAAATGGCGGTACTACACCTACCAACTCCATGACGTTTACCTATCATGGTACTGATGCCAATGATGCAGCAAATACTTTGACCTTTACATGCGAACTAACCGGTCCTACACCAACATCTCAGTTTGATTGTAATTCGGGAACCGCACAATTTACCGACTTAACTGACGGCTCGTACACATTTTCAGTATTTGCTACAGACCCTGCAGGCAACGCTGACCCAACACCTGCTACATGGACATTCACTGTGGGAGTAGCACCTGACACCATCATAGACTCTGCTATAGATGGTGCAAATACTAACATTGCAAATGGCGGTACTACACCTACCAACTCCATGACGTTTACCTATCATGGTACTGATGCCAATGATGCAGCAAATACTTTGACCTTTACATGCGAACTAACCGGTCCTACACCAACATCTCAGTTTGATTGTAATTCGGGAACCGCACAATTTACCGACTTAACTGACGGCTCGTACACATTTTCAGTATTTGCTACAGACCCTGCAGGCAACGCTGACCCAACACCTGCTACCTGGGACTTTACTGTGGGAGTAGCACCTGACACCATCATAGACTCTGCTATAGATGGTGATAATAACGCTGTCACTCCAAGTGGAGCAACTCCTTCTAACTCTATCACCTTTGAGTTCTCAGGAATACCAGCCTCAGATACGAGTGGCTTTGAGTGTGATATAGATGGATCAGGATTTACTGCATGTACTAGTGGAGTGCAGTTTACGAGCCTGGCTGACGGTCAACATACATTCCAGGTGAGAGCTTTAGATGCCTTGGGAAACTTTGATCCCACTCCAGCGTCCTTCACTTGGATCGTTGATACCATAGAACCCACAACCACAATACTCAGTGCTTTTGTTCCTGACAACAGTGGGTTTGCTATTAACGACGGTGATGCAACAGATTTCCATTCTATAGAATTTAATTTTGAAGGCAATGATGGTAGTGGTACAGGAATTAATCACTTTGTATGTAATTTAAGTGGTCCAACATCAGTACCTACTGATGATAATTGTAGCTCACCCAAATTCTATGACAACCTTGCTGATGGGACATACACATTCACAGTAAAAGCTGTAGATAATGTTGGTAATGATCCTTCTGCGTCATTCACATGGACGGTAAGTACACCATCTAATCCACCACCTCCACCACCTCCACCAGCTTCAAATCCTCCACCAGCTTCAAATCCTCCACCAGCTTCAAATCCTCCACCAGCTTCAAATCCTGCACCAGCTCCTGCACCAGCTCCGGCAGGTATTCCAATACAATTTGTTGACAGACAAATCTTTCAGGTACCCTACAGTACATTAGCCTGTACTCAATCCGTGATCGAACTTAAGAAGGATCTAATAGCGACAACTGATTTCCCATCTCTTGTTAATGAGACTATATCGAAGTATAAGGTTACAGTACTAAATGTCTATAACACGCCAGGCTACAAAGCAATGCTGTTAGCTCAAGGTGATGAGAAGAAGGTACTTAAAGATCCACATTTCTTGCCTGCTAGCGCAACGTGTGGTGAAATTATACTAGAACTCCTACCATCGCTTGTACCTGTTACTAACGTATATGACGTAGCCAATGAAGTGGTTTCAACATACCATGTAAAAGTCATCGATGTGTATAATATGACTGACTATAAAGCAATAGTGATATTGGCAGAACCGGACAATCCAATCACTAAAGATTCAAGATTTGTTAATTATAACCAAAATTATAAGCTCTCATCGAATTATACGGGTGGTGGAGAACTAGATTTGAGTTCGGGACATATAGCAGCTCCAGCACCAGTTTTAAAGGCGGAAACCTTACCTGATAGCATTAAAAGAACGTTCTCGACAGCAGACCTTAAGGGAAAAGCTAAATCCAATTTCACTAAGGGTGTGGATGCTGATATTGCTATTTTGGATACGGGAATAGATTTAAATCATCCAGACCTTAACGTCTACAGGAATATTAGCTTTATCGAAGGAGCCAAAACCGGGGATGACGATAATGGTCACGGCACTCATGTTGCGGGTATTGCAGCCGCCAAGGATAATGGAAAAGGAATTATTGGCGCCGCTCCAGGGGCAAGGTTGTGGTCAGTAAAAGTCTGTGACAAAACGGGCGAGTGTAAGGTATCTAATATGATAAAGGGTGTTGAATATATTACTCAACATAAAGACGAAATAGACGTGGTAAACATCAGCGTAGAGACGCCTTTCTCACCAGCTCTTAACCGTGCAATAAGTGCGTCGATAAAGGCAGGTGTAACTTATGTTGTTGCAGCTGGAAACTATGGTCACGATGCCTCCAATACTTCACCGGCTAGTGATCCTGATGCTATTACAGTTTCTGCTATTGCTGATAGCGATGGTAAGTGCGGTGGGGTTGGACCGTCTCTAAAGTCAAAAAACGCAACTGATGATTCATTTGCACGATTCAGTAATTTTGGTCCTTCAGTTAGTATTGCGGCTCCTGGTGTCTCTATACTGTCTACCTATCTTAACGGCGGCTATGCAATAGATAGCGGAACAAGCATGGCGTCACCATCTGTGGCAGGGGCTGCTGCGCTGATAAAGGCTGATACTCCAAACCTCTCTCCCAAGGAAGTAAAGGATACCCTTTTGAATACGGGTTCTACACCGTTGACGCCTTGTAATGGCGGACCACAAGGTTACTTTACTGGAGACCCTGACAAATATCAGGAACCCCTTTTGTATCGAAACCTTGGTGGCAAATAACCTACAATAAGAACCAACTTACTGTAAGGATTTGAACCTCTCCATGTCAACTATTCCGACAAAAACTTGCACTCCGATTTAGAAGGTCTTGCCACTATTAGAGCTTCACTTACCTACAAGGATTCTGGAAGTTTAGAGGTCAATATCAGGTATTCGTTTAAATAATGGAGAGCGGGTAAAAAATTAATGAAACGAAGCGTACCAATTATATTTATAGCACTTACCATCGCACTTACACTATTTATGACAACGTTTATCGATGATTGGGTTATGGCGATCCAAAATACAAATAACACAAAAGTAGTTGTAAACCTGAAAAACCATACAATTTCAGTTGTTGACAAAACTACTAATGAAACAATTAGCACTCGGACTTTTGCGACTACTTCAGGAAACATTACAACAAATAACACTCTGCCTGGAAATGCAGGAAACATTACAACAAATAACACTCTGCCTGGAAATGCAGGAAACACAACAACCAATGATAATCTTACGGCTAAATTTAAATCACTACAAGGTAACTAGGTAATTTAGTCACAGGTTATAAGAAAGATACACCAATTCTAAAAGTATATCAGATTTAATGCCTATTCAGGACATATAGCATAGGTGGATGTCCCAGGTGCAGAAAAGACAATTGCAATACGAACCAGATTTGTAATTGGCTTATATTGTTTATATCTCCATATTAGATTCAACAGATATGCTTTATTGTGTTACTAATAACTGGGAAGCACTAATAATTTATTATCTTCTTTATCCAGAAATAAAAAATACCATTTCAATCCATACTCAATTTAACATAGTAGATCTTAGTTGTTACTATTTTTAAATAACTTTACTACCTTTGCACCGAAGTTTATGAATATAAGAAAAATAAACCATGCTGTAAACGATCCAATCATTGAGGCTTGATAGGGCTCAATCGAGATCTGCATTAATTGAAAATGGATTGATAATTTTGAAATTGAAAAAATAATTTCAGATATAGAAAAAATAGTGAATAACTTTATTAGATCGTTTTTAATATTTACATAATTTTTTTCCCCACTAAAAGGATCTACATATCTACTTTTGTTATCAAAATAAAAAAAGAGTGCGAATATTGGTATATATACTGCATATTCTATAGACAGCGTAAATATTGAATTTAGAAAATTATTCTTGTTATATTGTGCATAGAATTGAGTAAAGAAGATACCCACAATGAGTGCAGCTGTTCCTGCGATAATAATATTCTTATTAAAAAGAATATAATTCTGGTATTTGTTGTAAAACTTTTTTCCGTGTCGCATCATCATTCATTGATTAAATAATATTGTCTAATTGCATATTAAAGTATTTATTCCAGATATTCAAACGGAAATAACCTTGACATACACATTCTAACAAATACGACATGTATCCTATTAAAAGATCTAATAGTATATCCGAAATATTTAGAAATAGTTATCAATATGAAGTAACAAAACAAATAAAATATGTAAATAACAAAACATTTATTGGTAATTTATTTTCATCTTTGCAATTTCATTTTCAAGATTAAACAATTAAGGAAGATAGACGAGTATGTCTATTCAACTTTTGATAGAAAAGTATTTAATTGCTAACTGGCGTGATAAATTTAACATCAAA
>VBPX01000002.1:0-3224 GCA_005877075.1 Nitrososphaerota archaeon
TATCCAAAGGAAATACAATCGTGGAGAATGGCTGGATTTCTATCTATAAACCATATTTTACTATTAATCAATCTATATTGCCGGAATTTAGTAGATGTGAATTTGTGAAGGTGGATAAAATTGCTGCAACGCAAGACTTTACAAAACCAACCCCTAGATATAATCAAGCAAGTCTTCTGGATAAGATGGACATAGAGAGTATAGGAACAAAATCCACCAGGGCTGAAATAATAAATTTACTAATAAAGCGTAAATACATCATTGAAGACAAAAACGAAATAGTACCCACAGAATTGGGATTTACAATAGTCAATACGATGAAAAATTATGTTTCTGAGATCGTTTCAACAAAATTAACTAAATTATTAGAGTCCAGAATAGAAAAAATAGAAGAAGGAGATCTTAATTTAAACGATGTGCGCGATTATCTAAAAAAATCATTAGAGGGTCCACTAAACAAGATCAAAAAAAATGAATGTGCAATAGGAGATGAATTAAAAAATATATTGAGTCTAGGTGAAGATAGAATAGCAATCGGTAAATGTCCAAAATGTCTAGATGGAAAAATGATCATGATTAAATCATCCAAATCCAATAGACGATATCTTGTCTGTTCTCAATATAGAGTAACTGGTTGCAATGCAATTTCATCAGTTCCCCAAACCGGGTTTATTAAGAAAAGTAATAATGTCTGTTCTTGTGGTTGGCCTACGATTATCATTATGTATCCGAGAAGAAAGTTATGGAGAATTTGTGTAAATAGAACTTGCCCTCAAAATAAGTATAACAAAATTAATAGCCATCATGACTTGAATACATCGATATAATTTTTGTAGACGTCGGTTCTTCTATTTTCCAAAAGTGGAAGTGTTCCTCTTATCGTATCAACCCTGCTGTTGTCAATATTAACAAGTTCCATTCCTTCCCTGTTTCCCATATCAACTAAGGTGGAACCAAATGGATCTATCACCATACTTCGACCAGAATAGATATTACCAAGCTGATTAGGTGCTATTACATAAACACCGTTTTCTATTGCTCTTGCTTTTAACATTATTTCCCAGTGTTCTTCTTTCATAATTCCACTAACCCATGCAGATGGAGATACCAATATACTTGCTCCATTAACTGTTAAAATTCTAGATATTTCTGGAAACCTCATATCGTAACATATCAGTAATCCTAAAGTTCCGACGGATGTCTTAATTGGTCTTTCAATAATATTACCAGCAGTTAGCTTCTTCGATTCTTTGAATCCCAAGGCATCATACAAATGAATTTTTCTATATACAGATTCTAATTTCCCACGATCACTAATTAGTACTGCAGTATCCGAAACTTTATGATTCTGTTTGTTGGTATTGATAATTTCATATATCGTTGCAATGACATTTATTTTATTTTTCTTGGCAGAATTTAATAATTTTGATATGAAATTACCATTAATTTTTTCTGCTACTTGGTATAACTGTTCTCGTTTTTGTTCGGGTGGAGAATACGCCATCTGAAACTCTGGAAAACAGACAAGTTGTGCATTGTTCTCAGCAGCCTGCTTTATTAATCTTAGAGAATGAGCTAGATTTTCCTCCTTATGCAATGAGGATTTCATTTGAACTAAAGCAGTCCTAAATTTTTTCTTCATCTAGTTCATCTTAAAAATATAGAATAAAATTTTTTCTAATCACAAGTATTAACAAAATTTAATCATTCTTTTTCAGCGGAGTATACCTGTTTTTTATGTGAATATCCCCTTTCTTCTAAAAAGTCCCAATTTTTTCCACATATTACACAAGTAATACGATTTTCAATTTTGAATAATTCCAACTCATAATGACTACAGCGAATTTGATACTCTTTTTTCATGGAATCCATTTCCCTTAATGAGTCTATGTGTCTCACAGAATTTTCCGTCATATACTGAAATATTTGATTTGATTACTTTTATCTTTCTATTGATTTTTCATTTTAGCTATTTTCACAATTCAACTAATCAACAAACTATAGGAATTACAACTACAACTAAATTTGAGCAAATTTGATAAGAAAGAAATGCGGATAATATGTTATTGAAAAAGTGTCCTATCTGTGGTTGCACTCAACACAAGTTATTTGGTTGTCATAGACATTGGTTACATCATACGATGAATAATGATGGAACTTGTGAAGAAAAAAAAGTTTGAACTATTTTATTTCGTATAGTGCTATTGAGAGTTTTAATGCCATTGTATCATCTGTTTTTTCCGCGAGGGGTAATATGTATTTCTGGGTTTCTTCCTTATATCGTAGCGCCTTTTTCTTTTTTATGTCATTTTTTAAAAACCTAGCATTGTCTAAACGATCAGCAAGTTTTATGAAGCGAGACATTTTTGGACTTTTCGAAATATTCTCAAAATATTTGTTGAGTAATTTTTCTCTATTTTCTTCGTTTGTTCTTGGTTCAGTCAGGATCTTGATGGTATCATACACATTTTCTCCAAAATTTGCTTTTAAAAATTCGATAATTTCATCATCATTCTTACTTTTTTCTATAGCTTCATGTAAAATAGCTGCACATATTGTGTCTACATCATGAACATTTAACTCATCAGATAATATTAACGCCACCTTCATGGCATGATTGATGTAAGGTTCATGACTTTCATTCCTAAATAATCCCGAATATACATTTGCGGCATAACTAAAGGCTTTAGTGATCTTTACAACATCGTTAAGATCATCTCCAAATGGTTGAATAAGCCTAGTAAATGCCAGCTTCGTGAAATTATTCAAATTCCATTCCATTTTGTTCACTTTATTAACTGATTAATTATTTTTAAATAGTTTTTCAAAAAGATGCTACTCTCCAGTGAATCAATTCAATTCTTATTCGCCTACTGTTTGTATAACCTGTAAAATATGAACGAAATTGAAATAAATGAATTGGAATGGTATTTTAGAGATTTTTTATTTAGAAATTATAGCAAGGCTGTGTTACAGCATAAAACAGAAACTATCCCAACTAAAATGATAGAAACATATCTGAGATATAGAAATGCAGATCTGGCGCATACCTCGACAATTCTAGGTATAGTGTTGGAAAATCTAATTTCATCAAAATTCATACAACGGAAAGATGATTTTGTAGAAATAACAGATGGCGTATTGCGCTTGCAGTGTAGTAAATGTTTTTACATATGTTACCTTGGAAATTTAGAATCAAAAATCTGTCTAAGGTGTAAAGGTGA
>VBPX01000002.1:3261-10281 GCA_005877075.1 Nitrososphaerota archaeon
AAAAAGTGATCTAAAGTCTTATTTTTATACCTTAAACTTGAGCAATACGGTTTGAATTTGGTACCAGAGAAAATAAGTTATGAACTACTACTGTCTTTTTGAATTAGTTATTGAAACTCATATATAGAACTTTAAGAAACATTCCTATTTGAAAAATGTCTGCATTAACTACAAGGAAATTTTATGAAGAAGTACTTCAATTTGTAGGAAAAAAGGTTTCCATAGAGACCTCTTATGAGAAAAATTATAATGGAGTATTGACCGCTATTGACGAAAAATTAGATACAGTTCTTGAAAACGTAGAAGGTCATGGGATATTGAGAGTAATCATAAACGGATCATTTGTGAAAGAAATAAAGCTTTTAGAAAAGCCTTTTGATCTAAAAGGTCTTGCAGATCGTCTGTCAAGGGTATTTCCAGGTCTTGTAAAAATTAGAGATGATGTGAATGCAATAATTGTGATGGATAAGATTAAGGTAACGGAATTTGGAATAGAAGAAGGTACAGGATTAGCCGCGGACAGGGTCAAGTCCATATATGAAGAATTTATGAGGGAGTTTAAGAAGTAAATTTGTTTTTTGAGGTCAGCTATTCTGACCTAGCAGGAAGGATAGGAAAAATCAAAACTCCTAGTGGGACCATTGAAACGCCCGCATTTATTCCTGTTGTTCATCCCGTTTCACAATCTGTAGATGTCGAGTTTTTAAAAAAGTTAGGTTTTGAAGCAGTTATTACAAATGCGTACATTACGTTGAAACAATATGGAGATATTGCAAGGCAAAAAGGTATTCATGAAATAATAAATTTTGATGGTCCAGTAATGACAGATTCCGGTGGTTATCAAGTACTTGAGTATGGGACCATTGACTTGGAGCCTTCATTCATTGCCCAATTTGAAAAAGACATTGAAAGTGATATTTGCGTGCCTCTTGATAAGCCAACAGGATATGGACTAAGCTATGAAGTAGCTGAAAGATATGTTGATGAGACAATCAGAAATTCCAAAGAAACATTAGATCTTATCAAAAGTAACAATAATACAAATTCTATTTGGGTAGGTCCAGTTCAGGGCGCAGAGCATCTAGATTTGGTAAAGAAATCAGCAGGATTACTTGATGATATGGGATATGAAATGATGGCTCTTGGGAGTCCTGTACAATTACTGGAATCGTACGAATTTGCTATCCTAGCTAATATTATAGCAACTCTCAAATCAACTATTATGTCAAAACCTATTCATCTCTTTGGAGCAGGACATCCTTTAACGATACCATTGGCGGTAGCATTAGGATGTGACACTTTCGATTCTGCTTCATATATACTGTATGCAAGAGACAACAGGTATATGCATCCAAATGGTACTTCAAAATTGGATAACTTGACGTATCTTGCATGTCAGTGTCCGACTTGTATTAGCATGACAGCAAAAGAGTTCATCAGTCTGAAAGATGATGAGAGAACAGTTGAATTGGCTAAACACAATCTTTACGTGTTAAGGTCTGAAGTTTTGTCAGTAAGACAGGCTATAATGGAGGGAAGACTTTGGGATTATGTTGCGCAAAAGGCACGAGCCCATCCTAAGTTGATGGAGGCCTTCAAGTTATTTAAGAACTACAAATATTTAGAAGACGCTACACCATTGTACAAGAAAAAAGCAATATTTTTTATGGAATCAATCGATCAATATAGACCAGAAGCCTCTAGGATAAGAAGAATTCTTAGCACATTTAGAACAGATAAAAAGAAGATCGTTCTATTTCCTGATACCGAGGTGTCTCCTTTCTATTGTTCGCAAGAATATTTCAAATTATCAAAAAAATTTTCAGATTATCAAATCTGTGCTTATAATCCTTTTATTGGTATAATTCCAATTGAAATTTCAGATATTTATCCTGTTGCCCACAACGTGATATCCAAGAAAAAATTTAATTGCAATAGTTCTAAAGACTACCCAACCTTTGTTAGTTCATTACAAGAATTCCTGTCGTGTAATTTTTTTGATGAGATATTAATAGTTGCAGACGATTTCATGCAAGGAATAATCCAGGATATTCAGATAACATCCAAAAATCTAAAGGTTATAGAAAATAGTAATGGCGTAATAGACCAATTGTGACCTTCACTTATGATTTGAATTTAGATATTTTAGATATCGATAGATTAATTTCTGTCATTTGTTTTTACTTAAATATTAGAAATAGTTAAGATAGTTATTAATTATGACAGTAGATTACGAATTCGTCTATACGTTTAGTGAAGAGTTATTAAATTTGGATAATTCTCTTCGATGGATTGGTATTTCAAACAAATATGGCGTCTTAATTAATGTTGAACAACGTGAAGGATTAAAACCATTCATGTCTGAAGAGGAAAATGAAGAGTATGCTGCGGCTGCAATTTCAAGATACAGAACTCGGATTAAATTTCAAACAAAAATTGGGAAACTGAATTATGCTGTGGGTAGATACGAGAATGTAACAAGGATTACAATTCCTATAAGTAGCGATTATTTTATTCTCTTAACAATTGATAAGGAAAAAAATTACGACGACATAATTATGAAAAAGATAATTCCGTTTATTGATAAGAACAGGAATAGATTTCATTCTGATAATTTATAAGATTGATCATTTTCCTTGTTACTCTTCAAGTGTTCTAATCTAAGTCTACATTTCTAAAAATTATAATTTGATGTTATTCATTCACAAATGTTTTGTAAATTGATAGTGCTTCATCCTCGTTTTTGGCTCCCACAATAGTGGCAGCACCACTACTCATAAAGCTTATTGAAAGATTCGCAGAATTACTACTGATTAATGTCAAACCTAGCTCCCCTTTTGTCTTAATGGTATAACCTAACCTCTCTGCACTTTTTTCAACTCCAAGTAGATTTAGCGATGACGAAATATGTGAAGGTGTAACGGTGTAAGTTCTCTTGCCTCTATCACGGCCACAAAGTTCTTCAATTATAAGTTGTTGTACTTCCAACTGATTCTTATCGAATCTTTTTGTTCCACACGAAGGACATTCATCTTGTCTAAATACCCTAACTTTTTCTAGAGATAGATCGTTTAGATCTATGTACAAGAGTTTATTTTCTAAAGTTGGTTTTTCTCCTACAATAATCTTTACTACTTCAGAAACTTGGATACCGCCAACTAGATACAAAATTGATGGATGAACACCTTCAGTACTACAAGTAGGCATATCGTCTTCGTCTAATGCAGGAAAAATACATCTTAGACAAGCTGACTTGTTGGGAATTATTGTGCAAATTGATCCTAACATACCCAAGGCACCTGCATAGATAAGAGGTATATTCAGTTTAATGCATGCGTCATTTAGTGCATATCTGGCATCTATACTATCTAATGCGTCCACCACTATGTCAAATCCCTTAACAATATTTTCAGCTGTATATTTAGTAACAGAATTAGGAAGAGCTTCGATTTCAACATTTGAATTTATTTGTTCAAGCCTTTCTTTTGCTGCTTCAACCTTTACTTTACCTATATCATTCTCTGTATAAAGATGCTGTCTATGTAAATTAGAAATTTCTATTATATCCCTATCTACTATCTTTAATTTTCCAATACCCATTGCGGTTAGCTGGGTAACTACAGGATTGCCGATGCCGCCTACACCAACAACACAGACTTTTGCCTTCCTTAGTTTTTCTAATCCGACAAATCCAATTTCATCAAGCATTATCTGTCTCGAGTATCGTTGTAAATCCTCATTTTTTAGTTCGGAACCGCCGGCTACTGCTGGTAGAATATAAATAGAATCACCTTTGTTAAGCTTCGTAGCCATTCCATCATTACTAAAACGCATATTTTTTCCATTTATGTAAATGTTAATTAATGATCTTGGTTTCCCGGTCAAATCCAAAACTTTGCGCTTAAAATCTTCCCCTAGCTGTTCCGTTACTTTGGTAAATGCATCTTGGAGATCTATGGCATCTAATGGAATCTTCTTTTCTCCACTACCTTTCGTGAGAACAGAAGGAATAATAAACTCGATATTTGTCATTATATATTCATCCACCTATCTATGTAATCATCGCAGATACAATTTGTACATCAGGCTTCACAATATCAAGTTTAGGTAATACGCTTAGTATTGCTTCAGTAGATTTCAAACCATTACCAGTAACATAACATACCACTTTTTCATCTTTTTCTATAAACCCATCATCAACTAGTTTTTTGAGGACGGCAATAGAAACACCGCCTGCAGGTTCAGTAAAAATGCCTTCAGTTCTAGCGAGTGTCATAATTCCATCGATAATTTCATTATCGGTAGCTTCTTCGGCAAGACCACCATATTGTTTCAATCTTCTAAGAACATAAATGCCGTCTCCAGGATCCCCAATTGCTAAACTTTTAGCTATTGTATCCGGTCTTTCTACAGGAACTATCTCACTACTATTATTCTTAAAAGCATCAACTATTGGGGCGCAACCATGTGGTTGTGCCGCTGTGACTTTTAGATTTGAAACATCACCAATAAGTCCTATTTCATGTAACTCTTCAAATCCTTTACAAATTGCATTCAGCATCGCACCACTACCAACGGGTATTATTAGATGATCTGGGACTTGCCAGTTAAGTTGTTCAGCTACTTCAAATGCCAATGTCTTTGAACCTTCCACATAATAGGGTCTCATATTAATATTTACAATTCCTATACCTTTTGAATCTCCGATTATGGAGGCAACTCTATTAGCATCATCATATGTTCCGTCTACTGCAACAAATTTAGCACCATACGACAATGCTTGTGCAATCTTGACTTTTTCAATATCAGATGGCGCAAAAATAAAACATGGCAAACGTGCTTTAGCAGCATGAGCGGCTGTTGCTGAAGCTAGATTTCCAGTTGACGCACATCCTACTGCCTTAAGTTTGATCTCTCTAGCTTTTGAAATTGCTACACCTGCAGGTCTGTCTTTAAATGAAAAGGTTGGATTTACAGAATCGTTCTTTATGAAGAGATTTTTAAGATTTCCGATATGTGTACCTAATTCCTCTGCATGTTGTAGAGGTGTAAAACCAGCATGAATATTCACTATACAGTTTTTATCAACAATTGGTAAAAGCTCAAAATAGCGCCAATATGTTTTTTCTTGTCTAGATGAAAAGGTATCTTTGTTTAAATCGCTAGGAACATCATATATAACATCAAGTGGACCAAAACACTCTTCACATATGTATTTGAATGTTGGAGTGTATTCAATACCACATTCTCTGCATTTTAGAAATCGAATAGAACCCATGTATACGCAACTATCAACAATTTGTTTAGTAATAAGTTTCACTAATAGTAATTTTAGTATTACTTAATTTTTTGTCAATAAAATTTTATAACGAATAAACATCATATAAATCAAAAATAGTATTTATTCAGAAGTCCATATAATTATTACAAAATAAGATAGTGAATTGTCAATTTTCTTGAGAGTACAACCTGTTGTGGAAACATGATCTATTTCCAGTGTGACATGCTGGATTTCTTGAATCCACAAGATAAATTACGGAATCATAATCACAGTCAACTAAAATATCCTTCACTTGTTGAATATTTCCAGATTCCTCTCCTTTCATCCACAACTTATTACGAGAAACACTCCAAAACCAGGCATTGCCGGTTTTGAGTGTATTTTCGATGGCAAGTTTATTTGCGTAGGCGAGCATCAAAATATCTTTTGTTTTAATATCTTGAACGATCACTGGTATAAGTCCATTTTTCTTAACAAAATCTAGTTTATCTATGAATTTATCATAGGTCTTCGTTAGCATTAGTTTTTAACCTCAACATAAATGTTGTAATATATTGAATATAAAGTCTATCGAAAGTGAAGTTCGCTTGGTCATGTTTTATCCTAATTTATAGAATTATTTTTAGAATCATGAAGTTTCGAATGTATGTTAGACAATCTATACAACTGGACGATTCTTCTAATTAGCTTATCTCTTGAATTCCTGAATTTATACAGGCGATGACATGATTGGTAAAGAAATATTGATTGAACTGTACCTAGAGAGAACTGGATTTTTGAATTCAGTTAAATAGTTTGAACTACTCAAACAAGATAGTTAATAATAAATCCTTGAATTTTCCATGTAATCGAATTTATCCTCTGAAATGATTAGATCTTTATGATATGACACTTATCGCATAAAAAATACTCATTATTTGTAGGTAATTCTTTTCTACAAACACTACAATATTTTTTCAATATATTCAGTTTTCAAAGACTAAACTATAAAGTTACCCGTGTTTACTAGACATCAATTCTTAATTAAAAATTATAATTAGTGGATTTTATCCGCAACTACTGTCATGCCATTTTACTTAATTTAAAAATCATAATTTCTACCAGGACTGAATTATTCGTATTCCTTTAATTTGTTAATCTTCATTTTAATAAGATCAAATCCTTGTTGCCAAAATGAGGCTTCAGTAATATCAAATCCACAATCTTTAAGTAAAGTTTCTGGTTTTTCCGATCCTCCTGCAGATAATATTTTAAGATATTTTGAGACAAAGGATTTACCTTCCTTTCCATACTGCTGATAAAGCGAAAGTACGAGTAAATTTCCAAAAGAATAAGCATAGCAATAAAAAGGAGTGTGGAAAAAATGTGGGATATATAGCCATTCCCATTTGAAATCATCTGAAATATGAATTGAGTTTCCGAACTGGTTTCTCAGATTATTCATATATAGATTGGCTATATTGTCAATAGTAACATTCTGTTCTACGATATGCTTATGAGCCTCTATCTCAAAAATTGTAAAAAAGGCCTGTCGCATAATAGTCGCATACATATCATCAATTTGTTCAGCCAAAAAGATCTGTTTCTTTTGTCTATTTAGGCTCTTGTAGATTTCTTCGTTAAGAAGCATTTCACCAAAAACCGATGCAGTTTCGGCTAATGGAAGGGGAGCGTGCGATACCAATATCGGTTTATTGGATGCTAACATACTATGTACTGCATGTCCAAATTCATGTGCC
>VBPX01000002.1:10469-27816 GCA_005877075.1 Nitrososphaerota archaeon
TGCGGCATTCTTAAATGTAAATTTTGCAATATTACTATTTGAGATTGGTGCATAAAGATCATAGCGCCTCAGTTTTTTTACACCAATCAATTTTGCTTTTTCTAGAAAATAATCGTAAAATAAATGTGCGTTTTGTCTACAAACTGATAATAGTGTGTCTGTGGTACTATCATCAATATTATTGTAAATATTTCTAACTGAAATGGGAGCTGCGAATCCTCTAATAGAGATATTTTCATCTCGCCATTGAGTTACTATATTTTGGTAAATTTCTCCTAAAACTCCACTATTTTTCTTGTACGTTTTAAATAATGCTTTGTAAGCATATTCCCTTTCTTCTGCTTTTGGGCTTCTTACTAATGAAATAAGTTTTTCCTTATTTTTGAAGGTTTTAATTATCTTTTTATTTCCGATTTTCTTAACTATTGTAAATTCAAAATTATTAGTCATTCTATCGTAAATTTTTATCAGAGCGCTTAGGCCGGTTACCTCTAATGTATTGATAATTTTCTCTTCTGATTCATGCAGTGAATATTTTGCTATTAACCTTTTATGTCTTAAATATTCCCTATAAACAGCGGAGATACTATCTATCAATCGTTGGACATTATTCTTGTCGAGTTCTTTTTTGAACCATAAATCAAAAAATAAGATCTGATTACTAACTTGTGAACTTAACTTTTCCATTTGGAGAACTAAAGCTGCTGCGTCATTTGATGAAGTATCGGCTGCATATTTAAGATGAGCAAAACTATTCACAGTACTAAGATCTTGTAAAATATTCTCAATCTTGTGTACCAGACCTTCAAAAATCGAAATGCTCAAATCTGGTTTTAGAATTCGTCTGTTATCTTCAAACTTCTTAACTCTTTTTTTAATATCATCAACTAATTCGGCAAATTTCTTTGTGGAACTGTCTTCGACTAGATCAGTAAGATCCCATTTTCCTAATTTAATATTTGAATAGTTTAACATTATTTCTTTTCATCTCTAACCCATACTTAGCCTTTAATATTTATCTGATATAATTCGTTGTGCATTTTTGTGTAGATACTGTTTGAAATCGAAATATCTGATTTTCAATATAGCGAATATAGTTGATTTTGAATATGGTTAAATATCACAATATGATAAATAAAGGTACCATAATGGTTTTCAACATAGGCATAATGGTACGGGCTGACAATGCTCAGTGCTTGAGGCGTTATGTTAACGCCTAAACTGATTAAAAATGCCATCCTTCTATGTTGAATGAATTTGTGTTTTTGGTTATACAGATTATTTATTTTTCAAATACTCTTTTTTCATTTCCTCGACCCATCTATTTTTCTTTGAGTATAGTCTTTTTTTAGCACGTCGTTTACATTCTGATAAGACATAGGAGGACAGAATTGGAAAACAAATAGAAGAATCTCCATAAACTATCACATTGTTTCTATGTGAGGTTTTTATTTTGCCCCAGCTTTTTCCTTCTTGTATGGTCGCTCCTGACAAACCACCTGTATCGGGCCTTGCATCAGTAATTTGTATTATATAGTCGTGACCACCATCTTTTAATTTTAATATTTGATATAAAGCTGGACCTGTTTGTTGGAAAAAATTTTTTGGAACTCCACCGCCCAATTCTACTCCGCCAGAAAGTTTACTTTTCCACAGGATCGCTGTTGACTCAGCAATATCCAGCATGACATTAGGAAATTTTTTCGCGCCTTCAAATATCAGTGGTAACATATTGAGTCCTATGGAAGAATCACTAATTGCAGGAATGAACACTGGTACGTCATTTTCGTATGCTGAAACAAGAAATGATTTTTCTGGATTTATTGAATTTTCATAACCTGCTTTTCCAAGGCTATATGACATATCGGCTGTTGAGTAGAATTCAGATTGATTATTTCCAATTTTTTTTATTTCTTTTTGAACAATAATGTCTTGGGCTTGTAAAGTTCCGACTTCTTTTATATAGACATCATAGATTCGTACAATTTGCTTGGTATATAGCAGATCGTCATCAACTTGAAAATGACCTTGCCGTACAGGTAAATTGTAGGCAAAATGAAGATCATGATAAACATTGGCACCAGTTGCTACAACCCAATCTACGAAACCATTTTCAATCAGAGTTCTGATTGTTTTCCCCATTCCGATTGGCGTTAATGCTCCCGCAATGGTTAAACAGGTTGTACAACGACGATCAATCATTTCCTTCATGATATTTGCGGCTTCAAAAAGTCGTCTTGCATTGTATCCTGTTGATCCAAAAAAATCAATCAACTGTGAAATGGTCATATTTTTCGAAATAGGGGGAGGATCAATCTTTTTGCCTGTAAAAGAATGTATGCTATCCACTCATTAGGATGCAGAAGAGCCATTAAAAATTTTATCTGAACTAATGTTCTTTTTTTATGAAAGCTTTACTTTTTCTAATTATCTTAAGTTTGGTATAGGGATTTTAGAGCACTGCTTCCATAATCATTTGCTACCCTCTTTTCTTCATATGTACTGCATTCTATGCATTTTATCCCATTGTTTACTTTGACGGTATCCCCACCACAATTAAGACACAAAGAATACAACAAACCAAAATTTGTTCCATCCACAGCTAAATGGATTGAGGAATTTAGAAGACTACTAATTTGTCCACGAATAATATCACCTATTCGATAAATCGATTTTGGCTTCTTGTTATACCGGTCTCGATTCCATCCTTTGTTGTTTCCCGTTCTCGCTGAGGCGATGGCAGATAGGCCGGCAGTACATAATTTATTATTAACATAAACTAACTTTACTGAAATCATGGATCCGAATAACATCTCCACAAATCCCATAACAATATCACCTACTTTGGGTAGTTCCTGCGAATTTATCTGATCTATTTTAATCATCCTTCTCTTAAAATCATACTCCTTCTTACCCAAAGCGCTTGATCTAATAGTACCATCGACAACGAAAGTATTATGGCCAGCTTGAAATTCTTCAATCTCTGCTACATATTCACCTGGAAAGACCATCCCAGATGTTTTTTTCTTCATACCAAATAGAAGACATCAAGTGCAGTTATAATTGTTACAAAAAAATTAATGGTAGGTACGAGGAATGTGTTTAAGTTTTATCCTCTAACCTTTGCTAAAACCAAATGCAAATCCTGCTGCAAAACCTCCGGTAAGTGGGATTCCAGAATGTGACAAAGCATTAAAGATTTGGTCACCTAAGCCTGGAATAAATGGAGTATTAAAATTTAAATTATTAAAATTCGACATCAAACTTCCTACAGTTTCCTGCACCTTTGCCCAATTTAATGCGACTAACCCATTATACTGTAAATAGTATACGGTGCCAACCAATAATCCTGCCACAATGAGGATTATTTTTAATACCTTCTTTATTGCGTACCCCATCAAGAATCCCAAAAATCCTCCAATTCCTATGGAGGTGGCTAATCCACCTATACCTATAGAACTGGCTAGAGAGCTTAAATCGATAAACATCCTATAGAACTATCCCAGAATCATAAATATATGCAATATAGACATTTTTCATGAAACCTTTAAACTGCTTATAGTTATAGTTTTTTTAGAGCAAGCTTAATTGTAAATATTTGTTAGATTATATTTAATTAGTAGTTACTTATCGAAAAGCAATTTTGCGGTATTTATGGATTTTGCGGTATTTATGGGCCTGTATATTTTTTTGCCAAATCAAATAATCTATTAATAACCTTCTTTTATTTGTAAATGTGAAATTCGAAGAGTGGTTCCCTTTCTATCAGCAGATTAGAATGGAATTTGGCTATAGCACCGAAAAAGATCAGAAAGCAGCTGAAATTTTAAGTAAAATGATAAAGAGGAAGGCATTACAAATGTCAAAGATTCAAAAAAAGATAGAAGGAAAGGAGGTTCTTGTAATTGGAGCTGGTCCAAGTCTAGAAAAAAATATCGAGTTTATTAGGAAAAATAAAAAGTACGTAAAGATAGCTGCCAATGGTGTAGTTGAGATTTTATTGGATAAGAAAATTAAGCCAGATATAGTGGTTTCAGACCTCGATGGAAATCCAAAATTTTTAAGGATGGCCGAAAAATTAGGAGCAGTGATGGTTATTCATGCTCATGGAGATAATTTAGAGAATATGGAAAAAATTGTTCCTAAATTTAGAAAAATAATAGGTACCACTCAGGTTATGCCAACTGATAATGTGTATAATTTTGGTGGGTTTACTGATGGGGATCGAAGTGTGTTCATGGCTGAGGAAATGGGAGCAAAAAGTATTACTCTAATAGGTATGGATTTTGATAATGAGCCAAGAAAATTTTCAACAAAAGATCATGATGCCAATTATGATTTAAAAAGAAAAAAGTTGAGAACTGCAAAAAAATTGCTCGAAATGCTAGGAAAGCAATCCAAATCTAAATTGATTAATAAATCAGCCACAATAATAAGAGGCATCAAGTCACAGTCATGAGATGTTCATTTAGTTTCATCCATAAGCAGAATTAAAGGAAACCAGATTATCAATTGGAATCAATGTGAAAAACTATTATATGTTTTTAATATAATGAAATCTGCCATGTCTAGCTTTTCAGAAGATGATATTCGACGCGCGGCAGAAGTGCGTGAATGGCTGGTTAAAGAAGTTACCAATAAAAAAGAGGAACTCGATAAACTTCGCAATACACTTCTAATCGTTGATTCTTTATTAAAAAAAACCAGCTTCATAACTGCATCAAATCTTGAATCTTCTGCTACTAACGTAGGTGATAAAATTGTTCCAGAAATCCATTCCGGTCAAGAAAGAGAGATGAAAACCAGATCCGATTCTGCTGCAGAATTAGCAAGTAACAACAATACTCGAAATGATAATCAAGTAATGGAGATCAAGTCCTTAAAGCGCGCAAAGGATAATTTTTTGATATCAAACGCAGAATTCACGTCAACATATGTAAAAATACCATTGGTCGATGATGTTAATTTAAATATTAACACTCCCCCATTTAGATCTTTTTTTATAAACCGTATATTAGAAGGAATGAAGACAAAAGATAAAGAAAAAATTCAAAAAGGTGAGATTAATGAATTTGAAATCCTGGAGTATGAAGTAAATAGCGATGAAAATGGAAAGATAAAGAGCGTTACAATTTCAAATTACCGAGAAAAAGAGCGCCTTAATGAAATTTTGAATACAGCAACGTGGGTTTTTACCAGAATGTTAGAAAAAGGAAATTAACGTAGTTATGGATAGAATTATAGTATTAGACTTTGGATCGCAATATAGTCACTTAATTTGTAGACGGATTCGTGAATCCAACGTATATTGTGAACTTTTGCCATATGATTCTCCCATAAGTATGATTAAAGACTTACATCCCAAAGGAATTGTTCTCTCTGGTGGTCCTTCGAGTGTGTACTTACAAAATTCTCCAAAACCAGATAAGAAAATATTTGATATCGGAGTTCCTATCTTGGGAATATGTTATGGGCATCAACTTATTGTTGATGAATTTAATGGAAAGATAAAGCGCTTTGATAATAGAGAATATGGTTATGCTGATTTAGTTATCGATGATAATTCAGATTTGTTTCAGGGAATTAATAAAAAAATAAAATGTTGGATGAGTCACGCTGATGCCGCTGAAAATATTCCAAATAATTTTGAAATACTAGCACATACTAAAAATTCTCTTTCTGCTGCAATAGCAAATAGAGAAAGAAAATTTTATGGAATCCAGTTCCACCCAGAGGTATCACATACCGAAGAAGGTAATAGAATTTTAAGAAATTTCTCACAGTCCATAAGTAATGCAAAACCAGATTGGACAATGCAAAATTTTATTGACTTTTCCATCAAAAATATCAGAACAAAGGTTCACGATAGCAGAGTCTTATGTGCTATTAGTGGAGGAATTGATTCTACAACTCTGGCTGTTTTGCTTAGCAAGGCAATAGATAATAATTTGACATGCGTTTTTGTGAAAAATGGATTACTAAGATTAAATGAAGAAGAATTAGTTCCTAAGTTGATAAACAAATATCTGGATATTAACATTATTACTATAAATGCAGAGGAACGATTTTTATCAAAGTTAAAGGGGATAAGAGATCCCGAACAAAAAAGAAAGATTATTGGTGAAGAATTCGCACAAGTATTTTTGGAGGTAACAAAAGATTATGGGCCTTTTTATTGGCTTGCACAAGGAACTCTATATCCAGACGTAATTGAAAGTGGCCTTTCTAAAGGTCCGGCAGCTATTATTAAGACGCATCATAATGTGGGAGGTCTACCTCAATGGCTTAATTTAAAAGTGTTAGAACCTTTTAGAAGTCTGTATAAAGATGAAGTAAGAAAAATCGCCGCTCTATTAGATATCCCGGATGAATTCATAAAAAGACATCCTTTCCCAGGTCCAGGATTGGCAGTTAGAATTATTGGTGAAATCACAGATGAAAAAATTAGAATTGTCAGACAAGCAAGCAATATTGTTGAAAATGAATTAATGATATCTGGTTGGTATGATAAGGTGTGGCAGGCATACGCAGCTGTTGGTGATGATCTGGCGGTGGGTGTACTCGGAGATGAAAGAATGTATGGTCATATAGTAACTGTAAGGATTGTGGAATCATTAGATGCAATGACGGCTGACTGGTCAAGGATACCTTATGATTTGATATCGAAAATTAGTAATAGAATAACCAATGAAGTTAGTGGTGTAACTTGGGTTACTTATTCAGTATCAAGCAAACCACCTGCTACAATAGAACCACAATAGCTTATTGATAATTATTTTGTATAAAATCCAATGCTTCAGTTATTGAAGGAGGTTCAAATTCTATGCTCCCAATATATAATGCAGCATAAGCGTTTGAAAAAACCAATCTTTCAGTTGCATCTAAACCTGCGAAATATCCTATTAGATCTGCAGCATCCCAACAATCGCCAGATCCCGTGAGTTTTTTAGGAACCGTATAAAATGAATTGACAAATAGTACATCCTCGCCATCGGACCACGCAGCTCCGATCCTTGTATGAAGATCAATTTTAAGTCCAAATTCCGACGACAGCCTTTTTACAACTTTTTTTACACTTTCTATATCATTCAGGTCTAAGGATAACTTAGAATCAAGATTAGAAGCTTTTAACAGAGAAGTACATTCATTTTCATTAATGCTTAACACGTCTATTAATGAATTTAATTTCTTTAATGAGTCTCTAAATTCTTCTTTTCTAGTTTCAATATCAGCGGGATCCAAGAAATGAAAGGCATTCTGAGAGTTATTAAATAAATAATGGGCTAATTCAGTTCCTTTTAGGTTACTTCCCCAATTTGTTAATACAACTCCTTTTGCAGTATTTATTATATCCAGATCTGTCGGCAGACTAACCATTTCGGAACCAAAGTTCTTATTGTCTCCAACGTCACTAAGCATTACATTAACATATTTTTCTTTACTGTCATAAAACTCAATTGATGTAGTTGACCCGTGTTTACCATTTTTTACGAACAGATTAACACTATCTCCAAACTTTGAGAAGGTAGTATGAAGAACTGATGTTCCAATTTTATTCGCAACAGTAAATAATGTTACAGATAGTCCCATTTTAGCTAAACAATAGGCGACATTAACTGCGTTACCGCCCTTAATATCAGATGTACTAATTCCTCGAATACTTCCGCCTCCAGTTGTGGCCTTGCTATCAATCATTTTAAAAAGTTCATCTTTAGAATTTATTTTAATGATTCTGTCCAAGAAAAAATCAGGGAGCACGACAATTGTGCCATCTAGTTTAAACTGCTTTAGTTTTTCGAACATTTGCTAAAATGATTATAACACGGATAGACTTTATTTAAAACGTTCCAAACCCGGAAATAAAATAATTAGGATTTGTGTTAAATTGTCTTGTAAAGAATAGAAATAATAAAAAAATGGAATTACTCCATATCCATGCCGCCCATGCCGCCCATGCCGCCCATGCCGCCCATGCCGCCCATGCCGCCCATGCCGCCAGGTGGACCAGCAGGCATCTTAGATTTACTGGAAGCTATTACATCATCAATTCTTAGAAGCATACACGCGGCTTCTGTTGCAGATTTTATAATTTGTTGTTTAACTGTTAAAGGTTCTATCACATTCTCTTTATACATATCAGTAACAACAGTATTTAGTACATCAATTCCGGTCCATTTTGAACCCTTACTTTGTTTAGCTCTTAGTGTTGTCATGGTGTCTATTGGATCCATTCCTGCATTTACCGCAAGCGCTAGAGGAATTGTATCCAAAGCATCTGCAAACTTTAGAACCGCTAACTGCGCTCTGCCTTCCATCTTACCAGACCATTGTCGTAATTCATTAGCCACAAAAGCTTCTGGTGCGCCACCACCTGCAACTACTACTGGATTTTCTAAAACATCTTTTACTACCATTAAAGCATCGTGGATGGACCTATCGGCTTCGTCGACAACTCTTTGAGATCCTCCTCTAACCAAAATTGAAACAGCCTTTGGATTTTTGCATCCCTCAATGAAAACCCATTTATCTGTTTCAACTTTTCTCTCCTCTACAAGATCGGCCGAACCTAAATCCTTAGAAGTAAAATCGTCCAAATTATTAATAATTCTTGCACCGGTTGCTTTTGATAGTTTGGATATATCACTTTCCTTGACCCGTCTGACGGCGAGTATATCTTCTTTTGCCAAATAATGCTGTGCCAGGTCATCAATGCCTTTTTGACATAATACAACGTTTGCGCCAGCTCCCTTAATCTTATCAACCATTGATTTTAACATTCTATTTTCTTCTTCAAGGAACATTTGCATTTGTTGAGGATCATTAATTCTTATTTCAGCACTCATCTCCGTTTTCTCTATTTCTAATGCAGAATTTATGAGAGCGATTTTTGCCTTTTCTATTTTCTTTGGCATTCCTGCATGCACAATTTCCTTATCCAGAACTATTCCTTTGATTAGTGCGCTATCTCTGATTGAGGTTCCAGGTTTCTTTTCTACTTTTATATTATCTAAATCCACCCTTAGTTTCTTACCATCGTCAACACTTTCAGCAACTTGTTTTGCAGCATCAACTACCATTTTAGCCAGTGTAGGACTATCGTCAGAAACAAGTTTTGAATACATACTTGTTCTGGCAATACTTGTCAAAACATTTCTATCATTGACATCAATTCTTATGCCTATTTTTTGTAAAAATTCAAGGGCTTTTTCTGCAGCTGCCGTATATCCATCTACAATAACAGAAGGATGTACATCTTTGTTTACTAACTCCTCTGCCTTTTCCAAAAGCGCCCCAGCAAAAATAACTGACGATGTCGTACCATCTCCCACTTCATTATCTACAGATTTGGCTACCTCGACCATCATTTTTGCTGCAGGATGTTGAACATCCATTTCTTTAAGAATAGTAGCACCATCATTTGTTATTGTAACATCTCCAAGAGTATCGACTAGCATTTTGTCCATGCCACGTGGGCCAAGACATGTTTTTACCATTTCTGCAATGAGCTTAGCGGCGACAAAGTTATTTCGTTGTGCCTCTTTACCTTTGCTTTCTCTAGTTCCTTCTTTTAATATTATAACTGGCATTCCACCAGCTGTTGCTTGAATTGATTCCAACTTACATATCACCTTAGTAGAATATCTTAGATTTTATCATGCCTCTTTTATAGTTTTAGAAATAAATAATTTGGTCTACAATTTTATTGATAGACAAGTATTCTTTCAACTTAGTGTGAAATTTCAATGGTAGATGTTAGGTTATTGAATTTGATGTAATGTTTAATTTTCTCCAAAATGTCGGAACTGGTAAAAAATTAGTCTTTTTTTGATCAATATTTTCAAATCCTATTTGAAGTCTTTGCAACTAAGTATTCGGATAATATGCCATATTCTCTTCATGATTCATGTTTAAATAAATGAGCATTCATATTGCCTTTAATCACAAATTTGTCGAGGTACTCATGATTGATTCCACAAGTAACTGTAACCAATCGGCTCAAAAATTATTATGAACTTACTAAACCAAAAATTTGGTATCTCTTAGTTTTTACTGCTTTTGGCTCGGCGATAACCGCTTCATTTTTGACCGACAATTTCCTCTCACCGCTCAAGTGGATCTATCTTCTTGTAGGTATAGTTACCGGCTCTGCAGCAGCTGATGCTTTGACAGGATATAATGATCGTGATATAGATGCCATTATGGATAGAACCAAAGCACGTCCCATTCCTTCTGGAAGGATTTCTCCTAAAAATGCACTTATTTTTGGTTTACTTTTAGCATCTATTTCGCTTTTCTGTGCTTGGTCAATAAATTACTTAACTTTAGGACTCATGGCTTTTGGGCTTTTCGACAATATTATAGTTTATAGCAAGTGGTTGAAAAGAAAAAGTCAAACCAACATCATACTTGGCGGTTTTTCTGGTGCAGTGCCAGCATTAATCGGATATGTAGCAGTTACAACAGAGAATTTGGAAATTGGCTTAGTAATGGCTGGTCTAGTTTTCTTATGGATTCCAACACATATTTGGAGTTTGGCTCTACATGTAAGAAAAGACTACAGAAAAGCAGGTGTACCAATGCTCCCTGTTGTTGCTGGTGAAAAAAGATCTGTACAAGTAATAGCTGGTACTACTCTTCTAATGGTAGGATTTAGCATAATACCATTTTTCTTAAATCAATTTGGCTTGATTTATTTTATTACTGCAGTTTCTGCTGGGATTGTGATGATAGTTACTTCATTTTGGCTCTTGGTAAAACCCGTAGAGAAAGTGTCGTGGCTTCTGTTCAAATTTTCTAGTCCTTATTTGACGGCTTTATTTGTTGCATTTATGGTAGATGCAATGTTTCACTAAGCATAATTTTCACATTCGTACAATACCCGGGCAATAACCACATGTGATTCTAAACTGTACGGACTTATCGAGAATAAGTTATTAAATGTTCGACTTATTCTTTCTGAAAAGTGTCCTCGTTGGAAACCTCCGATTACGAAACAATAGTTTCTAGAATCGTTAGTTATGTTATGCACTAGAATATCTTTTATTTTGGTTTTTGTTCCTTGTATAGAGAATCCAATAAGCAGATCTGGTCTAATTATTTTCTCTATCAAATCATTAAAACCTACATTCTCCTTTAACTCTATTAACTTTGGTGAATTCTTTTTATTATGGCCTCGAAAAATACTGGTAATCAATCCTTCAAATCTGAAATAATTTTTTGGTATTCTCAGGTTCTGATTTATTGTAATTAATTTATTATCAAAGGTAGACACATACACTTGCAATTTTTTCTGCATAGATAATGGGGTTGAGAGAGCTTCAAGCAGATCGAAATGCACTATATCGGGTCTCCCGCGCTTCCACCATTCCTGTAAATTCTGTTCAACCATAGCCTTATGATGATAACTTATGTCTAAGAGTAGCTCGTTAGAATTTCTACCAACTCTTTTGGAATGATTCTTTACTGATGGATGGTTTCTTAGAATAGGTGGTATTATTTCTATTGCTGCCTCGGCAATTACGAGTGAATACAATCAGGTTTACAAAAATTAATTTATCTAGATGACATTTATTTCATAGCATTTAATATAACATAATGTATTAACTAAATCTGGACGAGAAAGTTGCACCAGATTTGAAGTTTAATGAATAAAAAGAATATAGAAAAAATAGCAACCGAAAGGATTGAAATATTAATTGAAAATGCATTGCTACAAATAAAAGATAATGAAAAATTGTCGCAATCTTATGCGAATTTGGCTTCAAAAATAGCAATGCGCGTTAGAATAAGAATGCCATACTTTACGCGTCAACTATTTTGTAAAAAATGTAAGCAATTTATCGTTCCAGGAGTAAATTCAAGAGTAAGAATAGGTAGAACTAGAGTTAAGAGTATCAGAATTACTTGTATGAAATGCAAACATGTTTATCGGAAGATAATTGTAAATTAATAGATATATCAAGTCCAGTTAACTTAAGATAATTTTGATATCATGTCAGATCAATTTTGTTACTATTTATATGAATATTTTTAGTGTCAATTCCGTATATTCAAATCTTGTAGTGCTGTGATACATTTCAAATCCATATAAAAGACTTTTGTATCCATGTCCAAGGATTCGGATTCACAGCAAGGCCTTTACTGTCCCTTTCAATCAAAACTGACTGATAAGTAGATGACTTGGAATAAAATGATTTATAAGGGAATTTCCAAGAATATTATAGAATATTATGGCTAAGGCTTATGATATTCCTGCAGATGAATTAATTAATCATTTAGCAGAAAATTTGAAAAAGGATAAAAAAATTGAGGCTCCCCAGTGGTCACAGTATGTCAAAACAGGCTGTCATGTAGAAAAAATTCCTCAAAATAGGGACTGGTGGTATATTAGGTGTGCATCATTGTTAAGGAAGGTGTACATTAACGGTCCAATCGGTATTTCTGATCTTAGAAGTGAGTATGGTGGGAAAAAGCAAATTGGATATAACGTTGCACATCATAAAAAAGCTGGTGGTGCGATAGTGAGAAAAGCGTTACAACAACTAGAAGTTGCAGGTTATATAGCTAAAAAGAATAAAGGTAGAACTATCTCAGATGAAGGAATGAAGAAGGTTGATAGAATGGCTACAGAGTTATACAAGAATCTTGTAAGTTCAAGGCCAGAGTTGGAGAGATACGGTTAGATAATTATTAAACTAGGCGAAAGCATGTCTGTTCCACCATCAGATAATAACAGCGAGGACGCAAAAAGACGTGAAGCCGAAGCAATCATGAGACAAAAGGCATTAATGGTCTTGTTGGATCAGGACGCAAGGCAAAGACTTATGAATATAAGAATGGTAAAACCTGAACTTGCAATCGGCGTAGAAAATTATCTAATAACAGCCGCTTCAGCGGGTAAATTGAACAGACCCCTTACCGATGAGGAACTTAAACAGCTATTGATTCACTTACAACAACCCAAAAAACAATTTCGAATAAATCGTATTTGACTTAAAATATCTCATTTTCAATCATTCGTGATAGATTCTGAAGATCTTTTAACTAAGTTAACTATCTTAGTCAGCATATACTATGTTTATTGCAAAGGCTTGAGCATAGAATTGGGTGTCACTTATAGACTCGCAATCATACCGCCTTTTCTTCAATTCATTGCGATATGAAGAAAGCAGAAAATCATATCCAATTTATCTCAAAAAGTATATGAAAATACAGAAAATAAATGACCTTTTATATGAAACCAATCCTAGATTAGTTGAACATCGAGTATAAAAGACGCCCATACCTTCTATAGAAATGTAACCACTGGAACTAGTGTAACCGAATCTGACATTGAAGATTAAGACATCAATAGATAGAGGGTGTTGAATAACTATATTATGAGTTATCGTTGAAGTTTGACTGATCTCGGCTCTTGAAATTAGAGAGTTGTATCAGATCATTTATGTGACTCGAGTAAATGACTTTAATTGTGAAGCGTCTAGTTCGCAAACTACCAATCCTGTTGGGATTCATTTTTGTTCTTTTATTTGCAACCTCCATTAAAGATGATTTTATAGGTCATATTGGAAAAGCCGAAGTTAATCTTACTAACATAACTATGAATAATTCAGGTCTAAGCGGATCGAATACAACTCAGATTAATATGAATACACCTTTGAACAATAGTATAAAACATGTCATAATCATAGTTATGGAAAATAAGGGATATACACAAGTAATTGGTTCAGGAAATGCTCCTTATCAAAACCAACTTGCTAACAATTATGCTTCTGCTTCAAAATATTATGGAGTTTATCCAGATTCGTTACCCAACTACATATCGCTTATATCTGGGTATCCTTACCTTACCAAGGATAAAGACCCTGATGCAATATCACCGTTGAAGGAACACACAATTGTAAATCTTCTTCAATCTAAGAATCTCTCGTGGAAGGGATATTTCGAGGATATGCCTCAGGTTTGTCATCTCAAAGATTCAGGAGGATCTGGATTCGATCTTAGAAATGATGATAGTTGTAAGAATACGGTAGGACTAGACGAATTTTATAAAGACCTTTCTAATCAGACAATTCCAAATTATTCGTTCATAGTGCCAAATAATATACACAATACTCACGACTCCACCGTAACAGAAGGAGATCATTGGTTGTCGAACTTTGTGCCTAAAATAATCAACTCATCCAAATTCAATAATACCGCACTATTCATAGTCTATGATGAGGGCAAAAAAAATGACAAGTCAGGATTTGGAAGTGGGATATATGCAGTAAATGGAGGTCAGTTACCTTTACTTTTAGTGTCCCCATTAGCAAATAAGGGATTTGTCTCCTCTCTTGAATATACTCATTACAATCTTCTAACTACAGTTGAAAAAATCCTTAATTTAGGAAATCTGGGAAAAGGGGATGCTGCTGCGAAACCTATGGCAGATCTGTTTAGGACTCTGCCCTAATTTCCGTTAGTAATAGATGTATTCTAACAAAACACAGGGTATGGCTCGCTGTTATTTGATAAACCGATCTCCATTAAGGGTATGCTTGTTCAAATGAATGCAACAGCAACGCAATGGGTATATAAGAACAGGAAGAATGATGCTACCCCTTACCTTATAGCAATAACTGGCTCATTAGTTGTAGTATTACTGTATATTGTGCATAAAACGATAGCTCCGTCAATAAACGATCCATATGAAGATTTTGGAGTATTAAATATACTCAGCAGAATTTTACAAGCATCCATTATCATTGCAGGGAGCTACGGGCTCTATTCAATAATTACATGGAAAAAGAAGACACTGGAATCTCTGAGATGAGTCAATTCCAAATCAACTTCACAGCAAAATAAAGAAATCATTTATGTAATCGTATAATACTAGGTCTATCAATTCGGAATTAGACCTATCGTTATCGCTATCAATTTTGGGAAACAATGTAAGACAATACCCGTTTAAGTAGCTTGAAAATGCGGGACAAAAAGGAACTAATCAATCAACTAAGCCTCGCATAAAACCCTAGAACGTGCATCTAAGTGCATCGTCTTAGTCAATTTCGCACGAATTTTATTACAAAGCTTAGCTTAAAGAAATAACTATATTAGTCTAAGAACTTTTCAAAAAATTCATGAAAGCAGCAGTATTTAGGGAATATAGTCAAGATCCTCTGAAAGTTGTTAAGATAGAAGATGTTGATACTCCCAAAATCAAACCTAATGAAGTTATGATAAAAGTAGAAGCCGCCGCATACAATTACAATGATCTTTGGGCAATTTGGGGTGACCCGGTTAAGGTACCACTTCCACATACTTCAGGGAGTGATTCAGCAGGCACAGTCGTTGAAGCAGGTGAAGAAGTTACAAAGCTAAAAGTGGGCGATAGAGTTGTTTCGCATTCTAACATGAGTTGCAGGGTATGCGATATGTGTACTGCCGGAAGAGAATATGACTGTAGTGAACGACTCATCTGGGGTTTTCAAACTGGTCCTCTCTGGGGCGGATTTTGTCAATACACGCATTTACCGGAAGTAAATGTTGCTAAAATACCCGAATCTGTCTCATTTGAGCAAGCTGCTGCTATATCAATGGTTGGGATGACATCTTGGCATATGCTAGTAGGAAGAGCTAAGATAGGACCGGGGCAAACGGTTCTAGTGATGGGAGGAACGAGTGGTGTTGGTATGTCAGGTATTCAAATAGCAAAACTATACGGTTGCAACGTAATCGCCACTGCGGGTAATAAAGAAAAAATGGATAAATGTATTGAACTAGGTGCAGATGATGTAGTCAATCACAGAGAAGCCGATTGGTACAAGAAGGTAAGAGAGATAACAAAAAAACAAGGTGTGGATGTGGTTTTTGAACATATAGGTAAATCAACATTTCCGCAAGAATTAGGTCTGCTTAAAATGGGAGGTACATTGGTTGCTACAGGTGCAACTACTGGATACGATTCTACTATCGATTTGAGATACTTATTCTTCAAAGGGACCAATCTGCTTGGTTCAACTCAGGGCAATAAAGCAGAATTAGGACAAGTTATTCGCTGGACTGCGATGGGCAAAATTAAACCACTGATTAGCACAGTTCTCCCTTTTTCAGATATGGCAAAAGGACATACCATGATGGCTAATGCAGAACAGATGGGGAAAATCGTCACAACGCCTCAAATACTTTAATTTTCCATTTTTTTTAATGTAGCAAATGTTCAGGAGTTTATTATTCATTCCTGGAAATAATGAGAGATTTTTAAAGAAATCAACCAATCTTCATCCAGATATATTATGCTTTGATTTAGAAGATTCCGTTCCCAATAATGAAAAGGTGATTGCAAGAAATTTGGTTGGAGAATTCCTTTCGTCTCAGGAGGGAAATAATGAATCGTCAATTTATGTAAGAATCAATGCAGTGGATTCTGGTTTGGTTGACAATGATCTTGAAATGGTCCTTAAGGAAGGATTGGATGGTATTGTTTTACCAAAAATTAGTAATAGACAACAAGTAATTGAAGTTATTAATAAAATTGATCTTATTATCTCCGAAAGAAATATAGGCTCAAAAATTCGAGTCATGCCGTCTATAGAAACAGCAAAAGGCGTAATAAATGCTAATTCGATTGCTTCAGCGCATGGAAATGTGGCGGCCTTAATCTTCGGTGTCTTTGATTTTTTATATGATATGAATGTTGATGTCGAGTATGACGATTATATGAGTTACAATTATGCACGTTCTAAGATTCCAGTGGATGCAAGAGCAGCAGATATATATGCATTAGATGGCATATGGCAAAAAGTAAATGATGTTGAGGGATTAATTAAAGATGCAGTCCTTGCAAAAAAATTGGGTTATTCAGGTAAAACTTTGATCCATCCTTCGCATATTAATCCCATTCATGAGATTTTCAGACCAACCAAGAAACAAATAGAATGGGCCAAAAAAGTAATAGTGGCATTACAAGATTCTGTTGAAAAGGGGAACACTAGAGGCGCAATTCTGCTAGATGGTAAAATGATTGATGCTGTACATTACAAACAAGCAAAAGCTGTTCTTAAGGCGTCAAATCAATAATGTTACTCTTTTTAGTATCTTTATAATTATATTATTCAGTAATTATCTTATTCAGAACTTTTTCAATTATGTGGTTGCTTAGAATAGCTAAAGACTCGACACATGTGAGAAAATACAAAATCAATAGAATGAATAAACTACATTTGATGAAAATTATGATAATTTGCTTCCCTATGGCTCCTTAAGTTTACGTGTAATGTTGGATACAATAGTCGTAATAATTGAAATTTTCAATCAGCTCAAAACAACAATGCCATTGTGCAAAGGAATTGAGAATAGAAAATCA
>VBPX01000003.1 GCA_005877075.1 Nitrososphaerota archaeon
TTATTGTTTTGTTGACCTGCATTATCTATCGAAGGCAGCATAAGTGGCAGTGGCAATACTACTGGTTTTATGCCAAAACTCATCGAAAATATGGTAATTATTGCAATGCAAATTACTACATGGATTGTCCTTATTCTTAATTCATCAATATGTTCAGCTAATGACATTCCAGTTGAGGACATTACAATATTTGAAAGTATGCAGTCGCGATATAATAATTATTTTGAATTAGTAATACTCATAATCAAGAAAGACACCAGAATGGATACTTGTTATAAAACATTCTAATAGAAGTCAAGATCATTCACATAAGTTATTAGAATTAATAAAATCATTCAACTTTTATGAATATAACTAATTACTTGACATAGTGAATTCTTGACACTAAAAGAAATATTACTTCCTCAAGAGAACATAATGTTTAGAACAAAGACAAAACTAAAATGTACAGAAAAGAAATACAATATCGTAATTACAAATCTCAGAATATTGCTATATTCTGAAAGAGGACGTTTTTTTAAATCACCTGATGTAATAAGTGAACGATTGGAAAGCATTTATGGAATTGAATATAATGAAAAAGGAATCCTATTTAAGATGTCCAAAATTAGGATTCAAGGCGGAATAAAGTTTGAGATAAGTGGTCCAGTGACAGAAGTGAAGCCAGTTTTTAATTTCATTCAATCTATCGTTAACATAGGCGAAAATGCGCTAATTAGAAGATTGGATGATGCATAGAACTGGACATGATATGATATCCACCCTCCCTTATCCAAGGGTAATCCAATCTTAATTAAGTCTCGCTTTTAATCATCCTCTTGTGGTATTCCGACAAGGCACCTGTTACTGAAAAAAAATATTCAAAATCCATTCTCCGTTATTTTAAGGTTGGATCGCATATTGGATTAACCATAAACCCCTATCAAGGTTGTCACCACAGGTGTGGATATTGTTATGCAACATACGAATGGTCTCCAGATTTTTATGACAAGATCTATGGAAAAATTAACGCGCATGAAATATTGGAAACAGAATTAAACAGCTGGGGCAAAAAATCAATATTACCTGTAATGATATCATCTGCTACAGATGCTTATCAGTATGCTGAAGCCAGGTTTGGTATTACGAAAAGATGTATTCAAATGCTACAACAATATCAAATCCCATTCTACGTTTTCACCAAATCTACACTAATTCTACGAGACTTGGATCTATTTCGTAATTATACTCATAATTGTTTTATAGTGTGGTCTATAACAACTACTGATGAAAAAATAAGACGTGTTCTAGAGCCAGGAACACCATCGACAACAAAAATCTTTGATACCATAAAAAGATTTGTGGACTCTGCAATAAAATTTGCGTTAACATAGATCCCATCATACCTTTTATTACTGATTATGAGGATCATATATTATCAATCGTGGATGAATGCCAACAAATAGACATAAAACGTGTATGTGGATCAATCTTGCGACTAAGATACGATATTTGGATTAGGATAAAGGAAATTCTTCAGCTGTTTGGAGTTTCTTGGGCAACCAAAGAATATGAAATGATATATGGATTTCAAGAACCATTTTTGTATAAGTATAATTTGAGTGCAAATACAACTTACACTGATAACGTAATCAACAATCTCAAAGCAGAAATTTCCAAAAAGAATATTCTGTTTGGTTTCAATGAATTAATGCAGCAAATCACTGAATCAAGACAGACTTGTGCAATTTCTTCAAAACAACTCAAGTTAAATGATTTTGTTTAATACTAAAAGGCACTGCCCTCATTTTTTTGCAAAGCATTAGTTTGTGAATCTAATTGTTTGACCTGTTTTTTTTGGAAATTAACTTCTCTTTAACAGTCGATAAACACTTTCAAATCAAACTGGCGTCAAACAAATTAACTTTTCATTGGACTTTCATTTTCTTATTTTAATAGTACTGCAATTTTTGTAAAAAAGTTTTGGCTTTATCCGACTCTTTTCATCTTTGAGCCGCATCGTGGGCATGAAGCTTCTCTATGTTTTGTCCCGCAGCTCATACAATAGTAATTTACTGAATTTCCCGAGAATGGGGATGACAGCGAACCGAACATTCCCACTCCTGAGCCCATTTTTTTCATCATTCTATAACGCATGTAGAAACTTAGCACAAGGAATACTCCTATGATAACGACCCAAGATAAAGGAAACGGAACAAACCAGGATATTGTTATACTTATGCCAATGGAGATTACGATCCACAAAAGTTGTTGCGTAAGAAATTCTTTATTTTCCATAGATCAATATATTAGTTGACCAAACAAGATTATTAAGGTTAACTATTTTGAAGCCCATGTAACATATTATCATAGTATATTGTTATATTGAATTTTCAAGTGTTTTAAGTGCGATTGGCTGTTTGGCAACATATTGACAATTTCACCTATTGATTCCCTAATTGGATTATAGTTTTAAACAACAATTCTAAACATATTTATCAACTTCTCATATCCGTACAATTTTCTCCAGACTAATATTCCCAGAAAAGATGAAATCAAAGATACTGGCACTAAAACTGGTAGAATAAACTTCCACAAAAGTTGTTCAAATATGATGACGCTCTCAAACGTAATTCGCTCTATTCCAAAATAAGTTTTGTACATATTCACTGACCATGGGAAGTAAATTGTGATAAAGAAGATCGAGATAGCGATTGAAAAAATAATGCGTTTGGAGTCTTTATTTTGAAAAATGTCCAATAGTTTATTCCAGTTCTTTGTATAAATTGAAATGATGTCTAAAGATACAGGGATCAATATATTTACAAGATAAAGAGGAAGCAGACCAATAAAATAATTATTTGAAATAATTGTGGCCAATAATTGTATCGTCATCAAAATTGCTGTAACAAATGTCATTCGAAAAGCAAAAGGAAGGCTTTGTATAGAATAAAAGATAATGGCGGTAAATACAGGAGGTAGAGTGGATCCCAATACCAGTGCAACGGTTGGTGATGGATTGAAATCAAAGTATTGACCTTTTGATAATGGAAGCGTAAACATAAAAACCAAGTTAATCAGGATCATCCAAAGAATTCCAAAAGCGATCATCTGAGATATTGTCTTGAATTTCTTATGTGTGTCATACAAGTGGATTCCAACTAGTGAACCGATTATTGACAATAGCATTCCGCTTATTAGCAAAAGATGTGGAGGACTCAATAGGCCGTCAAATCCAAAATTAGAGTGCCACCAACTATCAAATTGACCTGAAAAAATCTCTATGATACAGCCTAAAGCAATTAATTTCAATGGATTTGGAATTTTGTGGAATAGGGATAATTGTTTTTTTAGACCATAGTCACTTTTTATTGAAATTACAATTCCAATGATGGTAGTAATCAATGATAAGCCTACACCAGAATACAATACCAAGTGTGGAGGAGTAAAAAAAGATTCAACATTAACAATACCATGCCATATAATATCCCAGTTAGCAGCACCTACCTGCAGTGCTACTCCTATTGATATCATGAAATAAATCCAGAGCAAATGGGATGTTAATTTTCCATGAACTAAATTCAAAATATAGAGTATTGTTACTCATCGGAAATTTATTCTTATCACAAACTAACAATTCAATACGCTTGCGTTAAATATAGCACAATTTTATACATCCCAATTACATTATAAAACAAAGGTGAAATTCGTCTTGGATTTTTTTGAAATGGAAAGAGTCATAGAAGAATTGGCTCGTACAATTGCTGCTCCTAGCGCGACAACATGGTTCAAGCTGACAAGTAATAAGGAACCTACATGCGAGGAGTATAGAAGGAAAGTAGTCGAGTTTATTAACTTATTTGAAGATTCACTTTGTTCAGGGTATAAGGACATTCAGAATTCAGATGACCTGTTAGATTTTGTGAAAAAAAGAGTTAAAGATCAGAGCAAGTCAGTTTTATCAGGCAATAACAAAGAAGTGGAAAAGAGATACAAGTATTATGTAAACTACTGATAAACGAGCCTGAGCCTAGAGCGAACTGCATTTTCCAACGAAATAAACTATGTATTGCCAATCGAGAAATCACTAAGGAACATAAGTACCTAATCAAATTAAATAAAATAGCAGATTGTAAAATATGAGAAAGAAAATGAAAAAGAATGAATCTCCCAAGAGAAAAATTACAGGAAAAGAATTGTCGTCGCTGGACGAATTTAGTATTAGACTAGATATCCTAGTTGAGTTGTTGGACAATAAGGGGATTTTAAACAAGAAAGAATATGAAAGAATATCAACTATGAGGCTCCATGAGATTTCGAAAGCAAGGGCATTTGAGGATCTGGATGAAGAGCTTTAAGGTGATTGAAATTTAGCTATTTTGTCTGAAATGATAAAATAATTCTTGATTCATCCTAAGTTGCTAGATTAATTTTCAAATCTTAATCCTTTATTTTATTAACTATAGCATTATCATCAATGAGACTAAAAATTTGCGATAAGTTCTACACTGCCTTCATCCTTCTAAAAGAAAAGATTCCAATCAAAGTCAAAATCAGGGTAAAAATTAACAAAATTTCAAGATCCTGTTCAAAAGAATACGTTCCTAAATTTAGAATACTATTTCTTAGTGCGTCTACTGAATATGTTGCCGGATCAACGAGTGTAATGAACTTTAACCATGCAGGCAAATCATCTATTGGAAATAATGCACCGCTTAAGAAAAATAGTGGAAAAACGACAAAACTGACAATCAATTGAAATCCTTCCAAACTTTCAATGTAGCTTCCAAATGTGAGACCTAGTGAGGTCAAAGCGAATGAAAGTATCAATACTATCGATATTATTTGGAGTAATGATAAAGCATTGTAATTAATTCCTAAAAATACACCAATTACTAGAATGATAGCTACCTGAAATAGCGAAGTTGTCATACCGCCTAGTGTTTTTCCAACAAATACTGTTGTTCTACTTGACGGTGAAACCATTACACTTTTTAGAAAGTCAAATTTTCTATCCCAAATTATATATGAACCAAAAAAAACTGATGTAAAAATAACCGACATACAAACAATTCCTGGAAATATAAACTTTTGATAATCTGTTCCTATGTGAAGATTTGTTGATCCCAGACCAGAACCAATTACGAATAACCACAGTAATGGAGTAAATGAAGAAGCAACCAGCCTACTCCTCTCACGTAGAAAGACCTTAAATTCTCTAAGCCATAATCCGTAAAGTTGTCCCAAAATTATGTTTAGTTTATGATTTTTTGTACTGAGCATATCTTTGCATAAATCCTCCTTCAGGACTATCACCGGATAAAGAATCACCCGAAAATTTCAAAAATACGTCATTTAGGCTGGGTTTATTATATTCTATTGATTGGACATCATCTAAATCTTTTATCAATTTATGCAAGTTTGAATTTACCTTGTCCATGTAAATAATTACGGAATTTTCTTTTTGTTCCACTCTATGTACAAAATCAAAATAATTAAAATCGATATTTGCAGGGATCTTATTTATGAATTTTATTTTTACAATATCGCCCCCAATTTCTTGTTTTAATTTTGATGGTGAATCTAATGCAATTATTTTTCCGTTGCTGATAAAAGCAATCCTATCACATAGCATATCGGCCTCCTCCATGTAATGTGTTGTCAATATTATCGTCACTTTTTCCTCTTTAACTATTTTTTTTATATATCTCCACATAGTTTCTCTGCTTTGAGGATCTAAGCCCAGTGTTGGTTCGTCTAGGAAAAAAACTTTTGGATGATGCAAAAGTCCTCTAGCTATCTCAAGTCTCCTTCTCATTCCACCAGAGTATTTTTTTACCTGGTCATTTTTTCTTTCATTCAATCCTGTCAAACTTAATACTTCTAAAATTCTGTTTTCTCTTAAGTTACGAGGTATCCCGTATAGTAACGCATGAACCTTTAGATTTTCGTATCCCGTAAGCATATCATCACTACTCGGTGCTTGAAAAACCACGCCTATACTTTCCCTTACCTTAGTAGCATTGTGTAAAATATCATAACCATTTACTATTGCCCCACCTTCTGTAGGTTTTAGTAGTGTGGCGAGAATGTGAATAAGGGTAGTTTTCCCTGCACCATTTGGGCCTAAAAGTCCAAATATCTCATTTTCCTTGACTTCAAAATTCAATCCTTTTAAGGCGCAGAAATCTCCGTATTTCTTGACAAGATTTTTTACTATTATCAAGTGATCTAAATTGAATGATAACCCATTAAAATATCATTAACAATATTTTACCCTATTTTGATAAACCTGTGTTTATCATAATGTATCATATCACGTCAATTATATGGGAGTGTAGGTGTTAATTCCTCAAGAGCACTAATTACTTCTTCCAAAGAAAGATTATGGGTATCCCATACAAACAGTGTTTGTTCTGAACCTGTACCTTTCTGTCCACCTCGTAAATCCTTATAAGTAAAGGTGCTGTCAATATTAAATCCATTATCTTCAAATCCAGAACGATATTTGTCTATAAATTTTGCAGGCACCATATAGGTTCCTACTATATATTTGCCATTTTGAGATGCTGTGTTATCAGTACTCATTTGTGAGGTTACTGTTATAGCGCCCTTCATAACAAAATCTGGTACATCTTTGCTTACATGAGATTCCCAATATTGGTAAGCGCCTGTTTTATTTAATGTAAGAGGTTTTGAAGTCGTATTGTATCCGAAAATTCCACTTTCAAAAATCTTTGAGTTACTATCATTTAGACTAATTTTGTGACGATGTCCCACATCTGCGTTTAACCACAATATACCGGTACTCTTGTATATCATAACATTTTGAGGTACATATGGTTGATTGATTAACGGCAGTTGGTTTTTGGGCTGGTTAACTGACTCATGTCCTTCATTTGGAATTAAGATTACAAGATATGCTACATCCGGAGAGAGGATCATTTTTTTGTCACCATAAATATTCTGGGCATTTAATGTTGATCCTGATATTGAAGTAGTCATGTTAGGTTGTTGTAGGGCAGAGCTATTGTCATAGGATGTCGTTTCATTCACCAATTCTTGTGTTTGATTAAATTTTTCTTCAGCATTATGAACATCTACAGCTCTATTCTGTTCAGTACCTGAAATGTCCTCAGTCGGTTGCGAATTTAAATTATTTCCTCCTGAAGGATTAGTCATCGTCGCCGTAAATATTATAGTATCATATTTCAATACGTCAAGTTCATCTTTGCAATCTAATTTGGCAGTTATCTTATTCGATCCTTCCTTGAGTTTGGTATAGTCAGGCGAAAGAGTAAATTCCCATTTGGAATAATCATTGGCTCCATGTAGCCCATTTGATGCAGCTTTTTGATACGGTTTGATATCGTTTACGATGACTAAAACCTGACAATCTGAAGATTCATCGTCAACAGATTTTCCTGCAATCGTCAAATTATCATTTCCAATTGAAATCTCGTTACCTTGGGATGGGGTTTGAATCTTTACTCCGTGAGTAGTTGATCCTTTTGCTGGTGATTGTGAAAAAACAATATTAGTATTTGAAATCATGATAATCGAAACCAATAAAGCAAGACCAAGGACGACCATGATTTTTTTCATCTCAGGATTCATTTTATGCCACATGAATTCTGCTGGAAAACAATGACTTACCATGTAAATCTTCAATGCTTATTCGCACCTGTTATTTATTATACGTTGCTAAGCTTATGCCAACCTTATCAATTCATTAAAGCGAAATGCAATCGCTCGAATAATTATTTTTACGTCCCTTTGAATTAAGATTTTAATTAATGTTGAGTTCAAATTTCTTTCATATCGATAATAAAATAAATTAACGTTACTAAGTTAGTAGTCATATTGTACTTAAATTAATATGAAGATGAAACTAATCATCTTGGATATACATTTTTTTTGCACTTAAAATAAGAGTTATTACAAATATTCCTTAATCCATATATTAATCCTAAATTATTTGGCTATCATTTGATTATGTTCTTTATTGAAAGATCCCTATTTATTTTTAGATGGTTCAATTGATATTACAATGAATAATATTACGTAAATTTTAAATAAATAATAGTTAATCTTAATACTAGGAAATTAGAGATAATTATCTTGTTTTTTAGGAAGAAAAAGGAAACAAATGATGTAGTAAGAAGGAAGATAATATTGACAAGACAGATTACTAATAGCGTTATAACCTACGCAAAATCATGGCACCCCAACGAAGGAATATTGATTTTGCAGGGTAAAAAAGAGAAGAATCTCGTCAAGATAACAGGCTTGATTATTCCTCCGTTTTCAACGCATGGTCCCTATTATTCAGGTTTTCCTGTATATGAACTCCCATTTGATTTATCATATATTGGAACGATTCATTCACATCCAAGTGGTTCTAATAACCCATCTTTAGAAGATCTTAACCATTTTTTTGGTTTAGTGTCACTAATTATTTGTTATCCATACGATGCCGAAGATATAGCGGCGTTTGATCGCAACGGAAATAAAATGGATCTTGAAACCGGATGAAGATTTATAACTTATTTTTTATATTACATTAAAAAAGTATGATAGAAATGACGCTAGAAAAATTGAGAGATAAGGCCTTTTATCAAAATACGATTGATGTCTGGATAGCCTTTTGTGAAGAAAAAGGAATTGATTGGTATAATATTGAAGGATATCGCAATTTCACAAGCTATTTGAACACTAACGGTTTAAAAATGCAAAAATTCCCTTTGTGCATTAAGGAATCGGGTGGTCTCTATGAAAGGGGAAAAGACAAGGCAAAGTTTCTAGAGGAATTATCTCATTATTCCGATCCTGATTATTCTGCATATACTTTGAAGCTAAGTGGAGAGGTAATCAATAAAATCCGCAGTTTTAATAGAGCGTAAATATCCTGAGGAGACATTCTTGAGATGATTTTCACATGGAAAGACCAATCTTGGAATAATCTACTTTAGCTAACATTCTGATTACATTTTTTGAAGATTTGAAATGAAATTGTTGTGTTTACAGTACTGTCAATAACTTTGGTGGAATAGAAGTAAAAACTTTCAGATCAAGTTTAGTATTTATTTTTGAACATTAAAGTTTGTGTCCATATTGGCAGAGCTATACCCTGGAGCACTGGCGTTTACACTCACAATATAATTTCCTCCTCTAGCATCTTCTGCTATATTTAATATTACCTTAGCACTAGCACTATTCATTGAAAATTCCTTTTTGATCTTTTTTGATGGGTCCATTACATGTCCACCTATTTTTGCACCCTCTACCTTATCATCAGAGCTGCCATCAAACAGGTCTATCTTTATGATTTGTTTTTCGCCTCTGAAAATAGGATTTTTATCTAATAAAGTTTGGATTACAAGTTTTCTTGGTTCAGATTCAAGACTGTTATTACTATTTTTGACAAGAACGTCGATCATATCCGCAGCTTTATTTAGCTCGCTATCAGTAACAACCAATTGAAAAGGTATTATTGTATCTGACTCAACAAATGGAGCTTTGAATGACCATATGGGAGCATTGATGGTATTAGTTGAATTTCCGATTTGAATCCATTGAAATGAAACATTATCGTTAAGAATTGAACTAATAGATTTTCCTTCCAAAGTAATTAGTGATCCTTCTTTAATAATTTGATCTTGTCCCGCATCTGCAACAAGTTGATTGCTATTGTTTACTTTGTTAGGTAAACTATTTCTATCTCTAACAATAATATTTACATTGTCAATTGCAGTAATTCCTTTATTATCAGTTACAGTGAGTTCAAATGTTAAGGTAGTATCGGTTGAAACATTTGGAGCACTAAATGACCATATCATTGTATTTGCACTCCCAATTGTTATATTGGGGTTGGGTATTTGTTTCCACTCATAGGATAATATTATACTCTCATTACTCTTACTACTACTACCATTAAGTGTCACTGTCGTTCCTTCATATACTGTTTGATCTTTTCCCGCGTCGGCATATAATTGACTCTTATTAAAATTTGGAGCAGGGTTATTAGAATTTTGATTTGACTCTATCTCAAGAATTGAAGGAAATGTCGTAGTTATGTGTGTATCATTCTTTCGTGATGTGCTTGTGTTATCAGCTCTAAAACTGCTATTGAATTTACCAGCATTCTGAAATTCAGTTTCTGAATTGTTTACCTTACTAGTTGGAATCATAAATTCAAAATTATTGCTTGAGAAAACATCGTTATTTTTCGATGGTTGATTTAGTTTTATGCTAGGTTGTGAATTGGATAATTTGGTTTCACCATCCGATATGTTCCCCCTAATTGTCATATTGCCATCTTGAGCCTTACTATTGTTTGATGGATAGGTACTTTTTGTATCGTTTTTTTCAAATTCTGCACTGGCATGTCCTATGAGAATGAAAAATACAATAGTCAGTAGGCATAACGGAACAAGTATATGACAATCTAGGTAAATCAATTTCCCAAGATGCTAATATAGAAAATCTATAAAAAGTCCGTCTATAATTCAAGTTAAGTATTCATTAAAAAACAGTAGACAAGGTGGCTTTGGGAGAAAAATCTAAGAATGAAATGAACTTTTATCTCACATTAGCCGACTATATTCTAATTTGAATGATCTACTCAATGGCTATAAATCCCGGGAGCTCCTTCTTTAATTATAATATTTGTGAATCTCTGATCTTGAATTTCTTCAAACTTTTAACAATTTGCAAGACAAGAGTAATTTTCAGGATGTATGTAAATGTATATGATTTATCGAAAATGTGGGGTTCTCAGGATAACTGTAATTGCCACCAAGTTTTGAATTTATTAATTAGGAATATAATGTGATGGAATTTTTTGCCACCTTGCAATCAACGCTTCCGGTCTAATGTGAATTGACTCTCTATCAAGACGTGATTTAGCTAACGCAACGTATTCATTCATCAAATCTATTCCCACATATTTTCTAGCAAAATTATGAGCTACCTTTGTAGTTTGTCCGCTACCATTAAAAGGATCAAGAATTATATCACCTTCGTATGAATACAGTTTCATGAGACGATAAGGAATTTCTTCTGGGAATGGGCATGGATGTTCGATATATCCTGGAGGTACAGGAGCTATATGCCATATTGAATTTGCAATTTCTTTTGTAAATTCTTCATGTGTTGCTGGAAGAATATCATGCCTGTTTGTTCTTCCGCTATTTACATCTCCTTTTCTCAAAACTAGTATGAATTCATGCATGATATTTGCTCTGAAATACTTTGGATACGGATTAATTACAAATGAACCATATCGATTCGTTCCGCCCGTAACTTTATGCCATATAATCTCTTCATGAAGGTTCCAATTTCCAAAAGGCTCAACTAATTTGGACAATAGCATATGTGGTAATGGAATAATGCTGCCATTTACAACTTCATTGCCAATTACTATACAACAGTAACCACCATCTTTAGTAACTCTATAAACATGATTGTTAAATATTTGAAACATTTCATCAAGATATTCACCTGTTTCCTTCTTTGTTCTTCCACGATAATATCCACTTTTTTCGACATGGGCTTCATAATCTATCGCATTTCTATAAGGAGGTGAAGTAATGGTAAGTTGGATAAAATTTGGAGATAATTCTGAGAGAATTTTTCTACAATCGCCCTGAATTATAGAGTTTTGAAATTCGAGTAACATGGAATTATGTTTTCTTTATGGATTTATCCATATCCTTCATACTCAAAAAAAATACACTTGATGATAAATTAAATTAAGGAAACTAGTTGGTAACGTGCAGAAATTCACAAAGGCGAAATGAGATTCGTAGACGATCATAATCTCCAATAATTAATGGTATGTGAAGAACTTGATGAATTGATTAATCAATGAGAGATGTACAGATTGAGAGTTTATTCATAAAAAATATCATCAATGTCATTATTTTAACACCTTATGGTTGGTATAGTGAGATGATAAATTAGTGAATAAAACTGTTGAGATTGTACTTTTCCTTACCAAACATAATCAATGACTTGCGGGAGGGTCTGGAATCGCTTTGTAATAAATGAACCCACGAGTTGCCTGGACGGTTAATTTAGTATGGGCAATAAAGAATAAAACGGTTTACATACTTTATTCATGATGGACTATTGTTAAAAGAAATCTCGATGCCATATTCAAATTCTCATATTAGTATTTATGGTCAAAGCTTAATTCAATTGGTAAATGCTCTTTATTCTTTTCCAATAACAAGTTCTATGAAATCAATACTGTTTTCAAGGATGGTAAATATATCAAGACTTTAATAAAAATTTAACAGAAACTCTTGTTACTAATAATTATTAATAATTATAATTAATCAATTTATTGATATTAATTGTACTTTTATTTTTCCAAAATAAATTCATCCACTGGCATACCAAAATGCCGTCCAGATATAGTTTTTGTACATGCTAAAACTTTATCACCCACTTTTAAGTCTGTCACAGAGACCAGTTTGTTATCACTTGTAATTAATCTGATAGTTTCAGCGTTCTGTAGGATTACAGATCCTTTATAATCATCAATTTGTGCCTTTACTAATTTCATAGGACGAGATTCTATTTTTGATCTTCCTACAGTCGATTTTCTACTGGTGCCATCCTTATTGACGACGAGGATTTCCACTCCCGCTTCTAACTCAGACAAGTATTTTGTAGTGCCATCTGACATGGCAGTGTAACAGTGAACAGCACCAGCATTAACTCTAAATGGTCGTGGGGAAGTATAAGAGGAACCTATGGATTCATTATGTATAAGAAACAAAAAATTTGATTTACTCCCTATTAACATTCCTTCACCCATAGTCATCATTGATACAGTATCTACGCATACTCTTTCTCCCATTCCCACATCTTTTAACTCCATTATCTCTGCATATTGTAGATCGAAAGTAGGATTATCAAGCAAGTCGTAGGAATTTTCGACCTGTTTTACATCGTCTGTTTCCAAAATAACGCCATCAACACCTAGTTCTAGAACAGAGAACATAGTTCTAATTTCACTGGAATTTTTTGTTGCAGTGTATATTTTTGTTCCTGTCTTTTGAAGCTTGGCTATCAGGTTTTCCAATGGAATAATCTTCCAATCAGTTGCTTCAACTATCACAAATTCGGCTCCTTTTTTGGAGGCATCTACTATTTCTTCCAAATCATCATTATTTACTATTTTTTTTATGTAGCCTATACTTTTGTTTTCTAGATTTTTCTTATTTTCCTTCAATGATTCCAAAGTATCACATACAACAAAATCAGCATGTTGAGAATTAAATATAGTCCTGAACCTTTTGTTTGTGATAATTCTTGGGTCTCCATATATCAAGGATACATTTGATAGTTTAGATAAAAAATCGTCAAGTTTCGCTCTTGCTACAAGTGGCTTTACTATGAGCTCTTTATTTTTTTGAACTGACAATATTCCTTAACGCCTCTTTTGGATTTTTACCATTAAAAATAATTTTAGATAATGCATTTAATATAATCGGAGGGTTCTTGTGTTGGAATATGTTCCGTCCAAAAGTAACACCAATGGCACCAGCTTGCATTGCACCACTACACATTTCCAATATATCCTCATCCGTACTTGCTTTTGGTCCTCCAGCAATAACAACTGGAACAGGACATGTTCTTACAACACTCTTAAAAGTATCACTATTTCCAGTGTACACAGTTTTGACGATATCTGCTCCTGCCTCAGCTCCAATTCTAGCGACGTGGGAGACAATGTCGACATCATAAGGGTCTTTAATGCTTTCACCCCTAGGATACATCATTGCTATTAATGGAACGTTCCATAATTTTTGGAGCATTTCAGATTCTTCTTTAGCTCCAATATTTATGTGGACGGAGATAGCATCCGCACCTAGTCTTATCGCGTCCTCCACACTGCCCATTTGTACCTTCTTGTTTGGGGAAGGTCCTAACGAAGTACTAGCTGATAAGTGTGCTATTATACCCACTGCGAGGGGGCGTGGCAGGGATTTGATAATTCCCTTGTTTATTATGATGCTAGTAATACCAGATTTTTCACATTTGTAAATAAACCCATAGACATCCTCCAATCCATGGATTGGTCCATTCGTAATCCCATGATCCATAGGAATACAAAGCATTTTACCATTATTTAGAATTCTTGAGAGTCTTATATCTCTGCCAATAGCCATTAATACGTAAATAATTTTCCTAGCTGACTTAAAAGTGATATGTTTGTACTTTTTGTAATCTTATTACCTATTAATTCCATTGCACGTAATAATCCGTAATAACAAATAAACCTAAGACATCTGTATACTAGTTTGTTTTATTATTAAAATAATCCAAGAATAGAAATAAATTTTGAATCAGAAAATTATTTACACTAGTGCACCATTTCCTCTTTTTTGTGTCCCAATATCTATCGCATCAGTAACTGTTGAGATGAAAATTTTTCCATCCCCTGGAGAACCAGTACTTACAGTATCCAAAATAGTTTTTACTACTTTATCAACTTCTGAATCTTCTACTACTGTAGATAAATTGGTCCTAGCAGAATATTCTGAAGTATATCTCCCTGTCCCTCTACTAGAGCCAATCGTAGGTTTTTCGCCTTTTCCTCTACCTTTTGCTTCCAGTAAAGTAAATCCACCAATTCCCATTTTTTTTAATTCGTCATTTAAGTCTACGATTTTTTCGCTATGAACTATCGCGTCGATACGTTTCATAATTTTTACATAAAAGATAAAGAATATAAGGTTTTCAAATATCATAATTAAAATTAAAACAATTATAATATTTTTTAAAATTAAATAATTATCATAATATATTGTTTTTAAATCATTAAGGGAGAATAAATTGGATATGTCTAGTAATCTATCCTAAGATCATCAAAGTAGACATTCGAATCTCCTTTTGTCCAAAGTCCTATCTGGCCGGATATATAATGTTGATCATATCGTTGCAGAAGAAGTTTGTTGTCTAGATACCCAGCTATTCCCTGTGCTGAAACCTGTGCTGTAATTGTGTGCCATTTATCAGTTGTGATATTAACATTCACATCTTGCGTGCAGATCAACCTCTCAGGTTCAGCTCTACATAAGGAAAACAGACTGTTTTTAGCATCTGCGGCTAGAACAAAATAGTGGTTTCTATCCTGTAACCTTACTATTAGCCCAACTGATTTGTGAACACTATCTTTAGGGATTATTTTGAGTTTTACGCTTGCTTTAAGATCGTTAGCGTAAATTTGGTTTTGCATTGTAATTATGTTATACCCTGATTTGTTGTTGTTACCAGCTAGTTTAGCAAGCACATTAGGCTTAGACTGGGCAGACTCATCGGGCTTTACAAGCCATACATCTTCATTTGAGCTTGTCTTCAATATAGGAACAAAATTGTCAGACAGAGTGTTATTTTCGTGAGAATCAAAATTCCACACAAAGAAATTTTTATAGGGGTTACTCTGTGCAGCGTTGTACAATGCAATCGATATCGCGGTTATTGCAATACTTGCTGCAATAATATATCTTTTT
>VBPX01000103.1 GCA_005877075.1 Nitrososphaerota archaeon
ATTGTTAGGATCGGCTGGTCCTGTTCCACTTGTAACAGTATGTGGTAATGTATCTTTGTTAGTTACTGTTATTTTGTCGCCTTTCTTTACAGTAAGTGTATCAGGATCAAAATTTGGACTTCCCTGTACCGATGCTCCTTGAAGTATTGTCAATGGTTTGCCAGGTGGACCTGCTGATTGAACTGGTGTCGCTGGAGTCTGTCCTGCAGTTGCATTTGAAGTTGCATTTTGACTTTCAGCAGCTGGACTTGTTGCTGCTGCAGCTGCTGCTTCTGCTGTTTGCGAAAATGGCTCGACAAATAATTTTGCTTTCATTGTTGCATGCCCAAATCCGCAGTACTCTCTGCATTGAATACGATATTCGCCAGGCGTATCAAACAAATTCCACACAACATTTACTCTACCTGGAACTGCATCCATAAGAATGGTATAATCAGGTACGTTAAAATCGTGAATAACGTCTTTTGAAATAAGCTCAAACTTGTAAGGAACCCCCTGTTTTACATGAAGCTGACCAGTCTCCTTCTTTCCATCCTCATGTTCAAATGACCAGAACCATTGTTGGGCTATAACCTTAATAGTTTCTGCATCAGGGGGCACGTGTTCGACCAGCCTTTCTACATTCCATGATTCAGCTCCTACCCAGGTAAGAAGTGCAATAACAACGCCCACATACACCCATTCAATTGTTGCATGACCCACCACTACACACCCTCTATTTCTCTCAGTCTATTTTTCTTGTGCGATTCTCTAAATCTCCAGCATACATAAACTATAGATCCTTGAACTACAGCACCAACCACAAAAGCTGCAACCATGAGTCTATAAAATAAACCCCAAATCTCTACTCTTCTAATCACATACTCTTCAGGTGGTTGCTGTGCAAAAACATTGCCAAAGGTAGAGAGAACTAATACAATAATAGGTGTGAACAGTAAAATGAGTAACCAGATATTTGATTTTGGTGACATTCAGATTCTAGTCTGAGGACTCTACTGCTTTACATCTAATTTAAGGTTTTTGTAAGATCTTTCGAATTTTTTACTCATTCTTCCATGTACCTGTGGAATCCCATTACATTCACACCTGAAAGTGAAAGAGTGTTATTTTCATGCTTTAAGATAGTCATCGAAGCATTACGTATATGCCATCCATACAGAGATTCTGGCGGAAGACCCAACATTATAGAGATTGCTGCCTTTATTGGATCCAAATGAGTCACAAATAGTAAATTTTTACTCGGGTAATTTTTCATTGAATCGTCAAGTAAACTCTTAATTCTTTTCTTGACAGCTGAAAAGCTTTCAATGCCGTAGCTATCAAGAATCGGATCATCACCAGTATAGAATTTTAAAAAGAGATTTCCGTGTTTTTCGATAACATCATCATAATTCATGCCTACTAAATCTCCCAGTTCAATCTCGTATAACCTTTCGTCAGTTTGATATTCAAGTTGATTTATTTCACAAATTATCTTTGCAGTTTCGATGGCTCTTGTTACTGGACTGACATACACTCTGTCGATTTTTAATTTTTTTAGATGTTGGCCTGTATCTTTGACCTGCTGCATTCCACATTCTGTAAGATGTGATTCTATGTGTCTCCCTACAAGTAGTCGCTTCACATTATTATCTGCTTCTCCATGACGTACGAAAACTATAAGCGGCAAAACAATTAGGACTAATGTAAATCAAGTCTTAAATTTGTTTTTCCACTTTTATCAATATCATATTGATACATTATTTTTAAATTATTTATTTATTTTCAATTGTTCCTGCTAGTATTCATAAATCAGTTTACTTAAGACGATAATAGCGCATTTGCTAGTAAGCAATTGAGAATTATAACCTTAATTAGGATGCGCAATACTTTATGACATCAATTATGAAGATTGCTATAATTGGCGGGACTGGTGGCATGGGAGAAGGTTTTGCTCTCAGATGGGTAATAAATCACGATATTACAATCGGTTCGCGTGATGCAGAAAAGGCAATAAATTCAGCAGAATTATACATGAAAACAGCATTATCGTCTTATGGAAGTAATATGAAAGGAACAATTAAAGGTACTGATAACATTTCTTGCTCAAAAGATTCAGATATTTTGATATTATCTATCCCGTACGAATCAATAAAATTAACATGTGATGCGATCTCCAATAACATAAGGAAAGATTGCATAATAATCTCTCCAATCGTACCTATGGAAAGAAATGATCTTGGCTTTACATATATCTCCTTTGAAAAAAATATGAAATCTGCGGCTCGTCTTTTAGCTGATAACCTTCCAAACACAAAAATTGTTTCTGCATTTCATAGCATATCCGAAGTCAAACTAAAAAATATACATGAAAGTCTTGATTCTGATACTTTTGTTTGTGGTGACGATCAGGACGCTATTGAAAAGTTAAATCAATTAATTGTAGAAATAAAAGGTCTCAGACCACTGTACCTTGGATCCTTGTCTCTTAGTTATCAAGCGGAGGTTCTTACTCCGATGTTGTTGAATGCGTCCAAAAAGAACAAACTCAAACACCCTGGAATAAAGCTTACTTGAATTCTCTCCAAAAAAGAAATGGATAGTAAGCAGGGCAAAAATTGGATGTATGGTATGGGTGTGCTATTCATTGTGATGGCAACCGTTATTGCATTAAGAAATCTTTATTTTTACTCAACACAATTGTCAATTGGTTTTTATCTTGACAATTATACAAGTAGCTCAGTGACAAACGAAAAATTTGTAATAGCAATGCTGATTGGCGGTGGAACATTACTCTATTGGGGTAAATTTAGAAGGAAGAATGATAATAGTAACATTTGAGTTTCTAATTTTGATTTTCACTATTATTGATAAAATGAGTTAGCTTATCCATTGCTTCTCCAAGTACTTGTTCATTTGGAAGATAAACGATTCTAAAATGGCCTTTGCCATATTCCCCAAAACCAGAACCATGCACTGTAAGAATACCCGTTTTGTTTAGTAGATCGAGAACAAAATCTTTATCATCTTTCCAGATACTACGAAGAATTTTTGGAAATGTATAAAATGCACCATTTGGTAATTTGCAGGAAATTCCATCAATTTCATTTAATCGTTTTACAACTAAATCTCTTCTTTTCTTTAATTTACTTACAGTTTCAGCAATATAATCTTGGGGTCCTTCTAGGGCTGCAATTGCTGCTTTTTGTACTGGAAGATTAGCTGCAATACGTACTCTAGCTAGTTTTGGAATGTTGTTTCTGATATTTTCTAATTTTTGACAGTCACTATTCATGCATATATACCCACAACGCCAACCTGTCATGAGGTAAACTTTTGAAAAACCATTGAGTAATATCACGGGTGCATCTTTTGACACTTTACCAATACCAGTAAATTCTTGATCAAAGATCAATTTATCATAGATTTCATCACATATGATGTACATATCATGCTCAGCGGCAATATCAATTAACTGTTTAAGGTTTTTACTATTAAATACCTCACCAGTAGGGTTATTTGGATTAATAATGCACAAGGCTCGTGCTTGTGGCGTAATCTTTGACTTGATATCATCAAGATCAGGCTCTCCATCTTCTGTAAGTTTAAATTCAATGGGTTTACCCCCGTAAAATTTTACATATGAAGCATAAGGTGGATAATACGGTCCGGGCATCAAAACCTCTGAATTTGGTTCTACTATGGATGCCGCTACCATATCCAGTCCCTCAGAAATACCATTGGTGACTAGAACGTCATCAACTATGATGGATAGTCCCTTTTGAGACTCTTTTTTTACTATTGCTTGTCTTAATTCTAAAATACCTTCTGAATCTGCATAGTAGTTAAAATTGCCCAACACAGCATGTACTAATGCTTTTTTAATGTGATCTGGAGTTGGAAAATCGTATTTTACTGGATCACCAATATTTAGATATATTATTTTTCTACCGCTTTTTTCATATTGTCTTGCATGTACGGTTATATCCCTAATAGCATACTCTACATTGGATATTCTGTCAGATACCTTCAAGCAATAACATGGAAATATTTGAGATAATAAATTGATTGTTATTAATTAATTTGATTATGTTTTATTTGAAGTATC
>VBPX01000105.1:0-200 GCA_005877075.1 Nitrososphaerota archaeon
AAATCAATTAATTGTTTTTATTTATTTGCAATAGAACCAATAGTCATTATAGATGATGATATAACCAATGCTAATAGGCTCTTAATAATTGAAGCATCAAGGTTAAAGGAAAAACGATGCTAAGCATTGTAAGTATTATAGACATGGGAAAATAACTTATGAATATAATATTTTGGTGATATTATCCATAGGTCGCACTA
>VBPX01000105.1:257-887 GCA_005877075.1 Nitrososphaerota archaeon
AACAATGCGAACTAATCTTAATAATGAAAAAAAATAACCTTATAAATTCGATAATAGTTTCGACACTAGTATTTTCATTTGTACTTGCAAACATTAATGCATCTGCCAAAGTAACAGCCGAGACTGGTGTGGGAAAGGATGTTTTCAAAGTAATCGTAACTCTATACGGAATAACAAGTTCAACAAAAGATATTGTCACAATAGTTAGTGTCGGCAACGAGACAAAGGTAAAAGTATTCAATGCTGAAAACCCTGAAAATCAAGGTTTGGATAAAGTTGCTTATACTATCACATTTCCAGGTCTTGCTGTAAAAGATGGCAGTACTTTTAATGTATGTACCGTCAATGTAGCCGATAATAAGCTTAATTGCAAAGAAGGCTCCAACTCTCCTCTAAATAGGCCAGAATTTGTGGATGTAAAGGTATCCGGTAAATCTTCTGAAAAGCTTCCGGGAAAATAAATAGTTGAAAGAATTGCCAGCTCTATTTTGGAGGCGATTTTGTGTATTACTCCTTGACCAATAAATAGAACATACAGATAACCGTTAGGCTCACTTCTAAATCAGAGATTCCGTTTGCAGATAAACCTCGAGCGAATATTACGTCGCTTGATTCATCGTCGTTATTTGC
>VBPX01000105.1:944-5404 GCA_005877075.1 Nitrososphaerota archaeon
TTGTTTAAATCAAATTAATATGAGGGCGCCTCTGAGTGTTACAGCAAAATCTGATTCAGAAGGCATTTTCTGGGCAGTTGCTAAGGTTGCTAACGGGTAGAAAAATTTGGTATTCAATGTAAACGTGTACGACGGAACGAACACTAGTGCAATTCCGGTTGCGTCAGGCGACGATGATGCCCCATGCTACCGTATTTCTGCTTTTAAGAAATAATAATTTATAGAGTAATATGGATATAAAAAAGCATAAAGTTTGGAATTCCAGATTTTAAGATTTGCAGAGACATAAGATTGGTTTGAAAAATTCAATGTAAATAAAATAAAATTTGTATGGCTAAAATTCTCTCCAGGCCAAATTTCATGGATCTAAGGAGGAAACTGTGGTTCAGGGAACGGAGAGGTCTAGTTTTAGTGGCATGACGTAGACTCGCCGGGGTTTGAACCCTCCATGCAGTAGGGCTCTACCAAATTGGTGTTGTGATTGATGTAATAGTATTCGCTGTTTGATTGTATTTTGGATTAGGTGCAAATAATGCGTTTGACGATACTGATAGATACATAGCACAAGGTTGTTATTGAGTAAATTCAAAATGGACATGCCCGAATCCTTAGTATCTAATTTTATTCTTATTCTTGATTTTAATTTTCTATTAGATTTTTCCCAAGCAAAAATATAGAACTCATATCGCATAATCTAAAATATTCGGATACATACATGAGATCGTGGTTCTAAAGAAAAATACATGTTTAATCTCCAGATGCGTTTTACTCGTAGTATTCTCGATAGCCCTGCTAACCTCGATTGTTGCTGCAAATTACTCCATATTGAATTCTGTATCCGCACAGACTAAAAAAACTCCGAATGATGAGAAAAAAAATGACTTTTATGTTCTCTATACGAAGGATCAATTAAAATATGGTTTAGGAACACCACTTTTTTTATCAAATGATGAGATGAATGAGTTAAATAGTATACTAAATCTTGTTACTCCAATTGCAAACCACGATCAAGGAATAAATTCAAAGCTGCAAAAATTAAAGGATAGACTAGATGCAATTCTCTCCGAAGATGAAAAACATCTTGCACCATTACCAAAGTCAGAACAAAAGCAGATAGAAAAAGAAGATCAGAAATCTTCTCAAGCACATAAACCATTAAAAGATATGGATTGCAAAAACGGAGATGAGGGGCTTCAAATGCAAAGGATTTGCAAGTACTGAGTAATTGTGAGCTTGCGGTCGGTCTAGTAAAACACACCAAAAAGATGGATGATGGAGATTACAAATTTCTCTTAAAACTCGACAGCAAATATAATTTTCTCTTGAACAAGAAAAATGAGAAAAAAACTGGAGGGTATCTCGTAGTAGAAATTGTTCCTAAAGATCAAGATTCCAAAAAATTAGATCTTCCCAAATCAGGAGATAAGGTAATGGTTTGGGGTGCATGGGTAACAGATAAACCAAAGGGATGGCATGAAATTCACCCAGCCTGGAAGGTAGTCATACAATAATTTTCTATTATGTCACATCTCAAGACCACGGAAGGTTGTTATTTCGGCCCCTGCGGAACCACACTGTTAACAATTCGAATCCAGATATTAAGATTAAATAAATAAATTTTTCAATGGTTTGGTTTATTAGTCTGAATTCCCTATAGTTACTTGATTGTGAATCACGGAGTGGTAGAAGGTTGCTAGCCTTCTTTGTCAACTAATAGGAGCAAATTAATTGCTATAGTAGACGACGATTTGGATATTACTGAGTTATTTTATGACGTCCTAATTCCAATCAATGGTATCGTGGTTTTCAAATTTACAGATCCTATCATAGCACTTGAACATATTACCCTTAATTTACACAAGTATGCGCTGATAATTTCCGATTTTAAAATGCCTGGGCTCAATGGGATAGAATTTATAAGCAGGGTAAAGAGGCTCAATCCTTACATAAGAACTCTATTGATGACCGCATTTGAAATAAAAGATAGTTTATTCAGTCAATACGTTAAGCAGGAAATAATAAACGGTTTTCTTCAAAAACCAATTGAAATAAAAGACTTACTCGAAGAGGTCAATAAGCAAATACATATTCATAAAATAAAGAGATAATGAAGTTTTTCATGTAATAATAATAAAAATTTAAACTGATGCGAGGCAAACATGGTGAACAAGAAACAACCAATAACACTGCAAGTGTATTTGCTTGTGCTTGGCCAAACGTAGGAATCTAACTCCGACTAGCTACTAGCTACACAACAACGTGGGTAGAATCTCCTAAGAGAATCATAAATGAACATGCAAAACAAATTATAATGAATGTGGCTGAGTTCGTTACGATTATAGATTAGTTTTAGTTGACTTAGTATTATTTAAAAAATAGAAAAATTAGGTTTTTTCCGTCGCCTTTTTTAGCTGTCGAAGGCATTTTTCGAGTGGACAAATTTACTACCAATCTTCTATTATACATTCTTGTTATTTTTATCCTTATCCTCCATGTTCTCTTTGTTCGAAATAGGTAGGGTAAAGATGAAAATGGCTCCTTTCTGTAGGATATTGTTTTCAACCCATATTATGCCACCATGAGCTTCCACGATCGTTTTTGCAATAAACAAACCTAAGCCAGTTCCTCTTTCAGATCTAGTTACAAACTTGGTAAATAAATAGGGTAATATTTCAGGATCTACTCCAGGTCCGGTATCTTTTACCGTAACTTGAATATTATCTGATTTCACCTGCGTTATAACAGTAATAGAACCTTTTTTAGTGAATTTAGAAGCGTTATCAAGTAGTATAAACATAACCTGAGTTAATCTGGTTTTATCACCTTTCATAATTAAGGACGTGTTAGAACTTTGATAACCTATAGACAAATCTTTATAGACGAATTCAATATTTTTCTTATATTCTTCAATCATATTTAGTATTAGATCATACAAATTAAATTGTTCAATTGTTAATTTTAAAGCGTTACTCTCAATCTTGGCAACATCTAGTATATCCTCAGCAAGCCTGCTTAATTTTTCAGTATTTCTCTTTATGATATCCATATACTTACCTTGTTTTTCTGCACTCAAATTTGAAGAGTGAAGAAGATAAATGGCATTAAGAATGGGCTGTATCGGAGTTCTCAGTTCATGAGCTGCGACATTGATGAATTGATTTTGTGTATCCTCCTTCCTTTTCAAGGATTCATTTGCGATCATAAGTCTGTAATTAGACTCATTCAAATCACGAGTCCTTCTTCCAACTTCATTCTCCAATATAGTATACCATTTTCTTAGAAGAAAGACTAGAACTATTATAGCCGTGGTGGCTCCTGTTAGCAAAGAGAGCATTTTGGCACTTTCCGTAAAAAGTACCGAATTTATCTTCAAATATATTCTATCAGTTGGAGTTACCACTTGAAGAAAATAGACAGGTTTAGTCCCTACGAATATTGGAGATTGTGTATTCAATCTCTCTCCTCTTCCATAGTCATATACTGCATATCCAGTATTTCCAGCCAACAAATAACGAGTAAGATTGTTCAAGTCCTTATTGTAATTAATAAACTGTTGTGTTTCATTTCTAAAAAAATTCTTTCCTACCAAATCATTATTTGCTCCTACTGCCAGGAGGTCGCCTTTTGTGTCAAAGGCTACCAAAAACTTTGCATTTACGTCTTCAACATTCCCGTAATTCTTGAAAAACTGAATAGTAGGCAAATTAGCTACTATTGTCCCAATATAATGACCATCATCTATACTGATTATTGGATAGGTAACCGCAATTCTATATATACCATCTATGCCACTAAAACCCTCGGAATATACTGGTAGTAGACTTTTTTTTGTCTGATTGATATAGTCTCTAGACGAGATATCGATATTGACGAAAGTTTGTAATCCCTTTAACGCCTTGTGAATATGTATGATACCGTCTTTATCGGTAATCATAATACTATCGACTCTTGTAACAGAGTTAAGTTGCCTAAACTTTTTATCAACCAAATTACTAACTTTATCTCCCGAGAATTTTTCATTTTGTAGATATACAGAGCCGGCCAAATCCTGAAGCATAGAGCTAATCAACCTAAGATCAGAACCGATATGCTGAAATACTGACCGAGTAGAATTTGTCTGACGTTCCAATTCTTGTTCAAATATGCTTTCTCTGATATTCTTTTCGTTGTCTCTTTGGAGGAAAAAAAACAACCCATAGGAACTGACAGCTATTACAATGATAGATATGACACCAATATACATCACTTTACCAGAGAACGGTGTCCTTCTCACTTAATTGATTTCTTTTAGTCGTATTTAATTCCCATGATAATTAGCCTCGGTGTCAAGTGACAATTAGTTTGGGTCAATTAGAATTATTAAATAAATATTCACTCTGGATAATTCAGAGTAAACCTTATGTAACGCCATCCACGTCGAGCTCTCTAATAAATTTCCGGCCACATTCACCAAAATTATA
>VBPX01000004.1:0-14167 GCA_005877075.1 Nitrososphaerota archaeon
GCCCCGAATAGTTATTATAAACCAAACATTTCGGCAATGCATAATAGCTTTAGGTTGAGTGTTCAAAATTACACCTCATTTGAAGGCACAGATGCCAACAGTATTAGCAATACCTTGCAAGGCACAGATGCCAACAGTATTAGCAATCCCTTGCAAAGTATTGGTAACGCAAGAAATGGTTCTCTTGGCATTTCCTGCCCGGGTTGATTCAAAAGGTTATTCTCATAATGCTTTGTAGTATACCAATATTGGTAATAATTCAGATCCGTAATTATTGTCCATTATTCTTTTGTCATTTTCTTATTATGTTAGAAATACTTGAGAATTAAATTTTATGAGCCCGTCGGGATATGACTGAATATTCAATCGGAATTTTTTATTCAGCACGTCCAGTAGTTTAGACAATTTATCAATACTTGTTCCACCTGCCAGTATTAGTAACTATCAATGTACAATAAATTTCATAGAGGCCACAAGCGGTCCAGTTGGAAATCGTTAATAGTGCTTATTAAGAAACTTGACTATCGTCATCTGTGCCCTTAATCCCAAGTGGCTATGTCTTTTTCTGCAATTATTTTTGTAGGCTTTATTCGCACAAGTATCGCATCCTCGCCACTATTCCTTTCACCATATGCTTTTGAATCTTTCTTTCCCATGTATCGTTTGGCAATTCGGGTAGCCCATTTCAAAACCTCTTTTTGCTTATATGGATAGAGCTTTGCAGTGCCATGAATTGTTACAAAGGAAAAAGGTGGAGTCTGATCGTCTATACAAATGCTTATTCTATTGTCTCGTTGAATGTTTTCTGCTTTGACCGATCCACTAAAAGTTGTAAAATAGATATTTCCTAGATTAACTTCATTATTTCGATAGTCTAACACAAACCAGATTGGAACAACATGAGAACTTCCATCCTTCTTGACCGTAGCGAGCTTTCCAGTGAATGTGTCTTTGTTAAGCAATCTTCTAATTTCTGTTTTAGACATTTCAGACATATAACAATCTATTTTGTTCCATTGAATATAAGAATTAGGGATATTACGAATCGCTAAATATTGTGTGGCATATTTTACCAATTATTATCGTTACTACATATTGATTTTGATTACTAGAAGAGGACACTATAATAACAGAAGGTGTCATTAACAAGAGGTTTTCTTCTACCAAAGCTCGTTGACAGATTCGTCGTAGACATACTCCATAACGCAATTATAAATAATTCGATTTATTTTTAACAGTTCTTAAACTATTATGACCTATAGTTTGATATGCTTCTGATAAAATGTAAGGTTGTGGGAAAACTATTCCTGCAAGTTATCAACAAGATAAAGCATCATTTGAGGCGACTAATTTTACCGAACAGTTGGAAAAGCGTCCAAATTGTGGAAAAGTAAGGGCCTACTTTAAAATGGATTATTTCTTTAAAGAATCAAATCATTAGCAAATGAAAAATGGTCCTGTTGATGACGGTGTTCACCTAAATTGGATGCCAAATCTTAATTTCAAATGCGACTCGCACAAGAAATTAATGGTGACTTATTCGATCCCTTTACCAAAAAGGAGATAATATATGGCTTTCCTCAAAAGCCAATCGAATTAAAGCTTTTGCTTGCAGAAGTCACTCGTAATTAATAACAAGACTGATCTTTAGTTGCTCAATTGCTAAAATGAAAGACTTAATTAACTATAGGAATATCTCTAGGTAATTATTCTAGTCGGGGATAAATAACAAATAAACTCAAAAGTAGGCTTGTTGTGTCATTGTTACTCTCTTTTCTTACTCCCAATTTCTGATCTCCTTCTATCGGTCCACTTCCCCGATCAAAGATGGTAACGCCTCTATGAATGAATTAAGTTAGGTAAATAGCTAGTTCGATTTAATAATTTTCACTTCAGTGATTTAAGAAACTTTTCTAAGGGCAATGTATTAATAACATCTTTCTTCTCTGCCCATCCCCTTCTAGCCTGCGATATTCCAAATTTGAGAAAATGAAAATGCGATTTATCATGCGCATCAGAATCTATTATGAGCTTACATTTATTCTCAACAGCATGTTGGATGTACTCGTCCTGCAAGTCTAATCTCTCTGGCGAAGAGTCTACCTCAAGTATCGTATTAGTTTCTTTTGAAACGTCTAGTATTTTGTCGAAATCAACATCTAAAGGCTGGCGTTTCTGGATTACTCTACACGTTGGATGAAAGAGTATGTCAATGTTGGTATTGTACATTGCAGATACCAGTCTCTTGGTCTGTTCCTCTTTTGACAGAGAAAAATATGAGTGAACGGCAGCTCCAACAATATCAAATTCCTTAAGAATATTATTATCTAGATCAAGACTGCCATCCTTGAGTATGTTTACTTCCACTCCACTTAGAATCGTTATTCCTTCATTGTGCTTCATTGTGTCATTGACTTTTTTTATTTCCTTCTCTTGCTCCTTAAGTTTTTCTTTGTTTAATCCTCGTGCTATCTCTAGTGTTCGTGAGTGATCTGTAATAGCAATATATTCGAGACCTGCCTTTTTTGCAGCTTGGGCCATCTCTATTATTGCATTGTTACCATCTGTCCAATCGGTATGTATCTGAAGATCTCCTTTCAGGTCATCATAACCAACCAATTTCGGCAGTCTGCCATCTCTTGCAGCCTCGATCTCTCCCTTATCTTCCCTCAATTCTGGTGGTATAAGTGGCAGTCCTAGCTTTAAATAGATACTTTCTTCTGTTCTCCCTGCAATCTGACGGTTCCTTTTATCATATAGACCGTATTCATTCAGCTTGTACCCTTTATGTAGTGCCATTGTCCTAAGTACAACGTTATGCTGTTTGCTGCCCGTAAAATATTGAAGTGCAGCACCAAAACTCTCTTCAGGAACAATTCTTAAATCACAATTAATTCCGCTTTTTAATCTTACCGTAGACTTTGTTGTTCCCTTCGTATGAATGTGCGCAACTTCTGGCATAGAAGTAAAGAAATCCATCACTTTATCAGGTTTATAAGATGCTGCTAAGAAATCCGCATCACCTATAGATTGTTTCATTCGTCGTGCTGAACCCGCTAGCTGTACATTTTTCACCGTATCAAGGCTTTTCAACTGATGAAGAATGTCTTCAAATGTATTTAGGACTAAACCTAGGATAAATCTACCACCGTGACTTTTCTTGAAGAACTCTATGCCGTTCAATATCTTCTTTTCACTCTTTTCCCCAAAGCCTTGAAGATCTCTTACTCGTTTTTCTCTGATTGATTTCTCCAGTTCTTCAATATTAGTTATTCCTAGTTTTTCATAAAGTACTTTTACTTTTTTTGGTCCCATTCCTTCTATAGACGAAAGTATTGTTATGTCAACAGGGATTTCTTTTTTTAATTCTTCATAGTACGCTAATTCACCTGTTTGTATTAATTCAACCAATTTTTCTGCTATGTTTCTACCTATTCCGGGTAATTCCATCAACGCTTTTACTCCGCCATTCTTGTAAATCGTTCCAAGATCATCGTTTAGAGATCCAATATAGAGGGCTGCTTTTTCATATGCCCGAGGCTTGAACTTTTCTCCCTTCATTCCTTCATAGATTGCAATTTCATGAAGAATCCTAGCAATATCATAGTTCTTCAAAGCTAATTCACTGCAATTATCTTTGTTTTATCAGGCTTTAAAATATAGCTTGTGCCTTATCAAATATAACGGGCACACATACAATTCTTAGATTGGCAAATCTAACTGACTTTGTCTGTCATCTTGTCTCTGGTGATTGATAGTATTTTTCATAAATCAATTTCTAAATAATTGAATACTTGAGAATAGTAAGGTAACCACATTTTATTCTCAATATTAGATGGGTAGAATGGACCCTGCCATGAGGAATAACTCGACCCAGAGCATCCAATATAGAGTTGCAATTATGACTTATTATACTCACACAAATAAAGTTGCTTTGTTGGTATACTCTGCTAAATTAAGTACAGGGTTGAAATTTTACATATTATTTATCGTCTAGCGTTAGTTGTCTTGTTTCTGAAGCATGAAGATAATTATGAGGATAGTAATTCTGAGCATGCTCTAAAACTGCTTTTTCCTTATCCAATAAGACTGTGCCAAGAATTTCTTTGAACTCAAGGGCATTTATCACCGCTTTTGCTCCATAATGATTATTAAAATATCCCCTTACAACAGGTGATTCAATTGATATTCGTTTGAGCTTTTCAATCCATGGCCGCAATTCTTCTTTTGAATAAAGATAATTGTATCTAAGCTTGGCATTTCTTCCATGCCATCTGATAAATGAATGGTTTGCAGTAATAGTTACTTCGGAAAGGAATTGTAGTTTATCTTGTGGTGGTGAATCTGTCATTACAGCTGCTATATTATAATGCCTTAACATCTCCCACGGCCCTTCAGTCTGCCAGGAAGGATGTCTAAACTCTAATGCGTATTCGTATCCATGAGGTAGTTTATCGAGAAAATCTTTTGTATTTCTAAATTCTTTAACGGTAAAACTTGGTGGCAATTGAATAAGCACAGCTCCCATTTTGTTTTCTGTTTTAAGAGGAGATATCTTGTCAAGGAATTCTTAGAGATATTATGGCTCCCTTATTTATGTCAAGTCGTTTATCATGAGTTACTGTTTCAGGAACCTTAACTATGAATTAAAAATTATTCGGAGTCGCCTTAAATTACAGGGCCGTCGAGAGTGGGACTCGAACCCTTCTATCATGGTCGTGGAGTCATATATTGGATAAAATTCCTGCCAATCATGATTTAATCAAATAATTAATGTTATTTTATGTTATGGTGTCCCATTCTATTTTCGTTCATTTCCTTAGTCACAATTAATACAAACATTTCCATTATCTATTTACTTAACTCATTCGTCGCAGGAGCAAAAACCTGAATGCGGTGATTACCCCTGTCAACAACATACATTTTACCTTCAGAATCAATAGCTACATGTTCTGGTTTTGAAAATTGACCGTCGCCCAAAGATAACGGACCTACTCCGTCGGGATCTACACATCCTGCACCAGTAGAAAGCTTGCAAGCAGAACCGACCTTTCCTAGAAAGTGACCATCTGTATCAAATATTTGTATTCGAGGATTGGGTGCTCCATCAACAAGATATAGATGATCATGTGAATCTATCCAAAGATGTTCCTGAGGAAGAGAAAATTGACCATCAGCTGTTCCAACAGTACCCCACTTCCTTAGAAACTTTCCATCACTATCAAATATTTGAACTCCTGGTCTTTCTAGCTCATCTACATACACATTACCCTTTGAGTCAAAGCCAATTGCATGGGGAAGCCTGAACTGCCCATCTGCCGTGCCCTTGGAACCCCACTTTGTAATGAACGTGAAGTTCTTATCGAACCTCTCTATCCGATTGTTATATGTATCTGTGACATAGATGTCTCCGGTATGTGGCTCAATCCGAACATCTTCTGGTCTATGGAATTGTCCATTGAGTTTACCATCTGTACCGTACTTTGCTAGAAAAGTACCGTTAGTATCAAACTTCTGGATACGTGAGTTCTCTCTATCAGCAACATAAATTTTATCTAAATTATCTATGGCTATGCTATATGGAATACTAAACTGTCCATTTTCTGAACCTTTTGAACCCCATGTTTTTATGAACGTTCCATTGTGCGTAAATTTCTGAATACGATTGTTATCTCTATCACTAACATACACGTTTCCTCTGGAATCAAAGGATACATCATGTGGTCTATTAAATTGACCAAGACCTGTACCGAATGAGCCCCATTTTTCAATAAATGAATAGTTCAGTTGTTTATCAACGCCTGCAACCTTTTGAAGTGATTCTGAACCGATAGAGTTACTAAAAATCAGTGTGGTTAGGGAGATTGTGAAACCCATTAGGAGAAAAATCAAGAGCCTATTGGTATGCAATTTTGATGCCAATATATTTAGCCTGATCTAGATAAGCGATCTGGTACGTGTGGCTAAATGAATCAAGTCTAATTAAGAAAATATCCGTTACCATATGGTTTTAAGTGTATATATTTCAAAAGAAGTTCTATAAGGTTGACTTAGTTCATCGGATCCTGATTGTAGCGATGACTTTCTGCTATTTCATCGTCGTCACTGATAGTTTCGTTAGTAATTCCTTTGCTTGTCCATAGGCGTTATAAATACCCTACTCCTAGTTCCATTGATTAAATCCAACAATAATTTAGGACGGTCAGCCTTGCCTCAACCGTCCTCGAGAACTAGACCTAATCCGTGAAAAAGATTTAGTTCTGATTAATTTTCTTGATTAAGACGTTAAAAGCTTACGGTACAACTATCTAAATGATTATTTAAAAATTTAACCTTTCAATATAGTACTGCGATAATGAGTATAACTGATATTTATTGTTGGGTTACCTTGATTGTACCTTTCATGTAATCAGGATGATATCTACAATGGTAGTTGAGTTCTCCCGGTTGGATACTTTTAAATTTAAAAATACTATTTTTCTGCGGTAGAATATCATCACCGTTACCTATTTCAGTTATCTGGTTTCCATTAATTTTTTCTATTATTAATTGATGTTGCTCATCTGTAGGATTCTCTGTTTTAATTAAATATTCCTTATTGGAAAGCATTTGCAGGGTTGGATTAATTGCTCCAGTACTATTTACCCACCTATATGCTTTATTAACTTCAGCGGCGTTTAGTATGATAGTATGATTGTCTGCAGAGATGATATCTAGAATCCAACTTTTAATATCTGCGATACTATGAATGGAAATATTCTGTCGTTTATTCAGTTGACTAGCGTGAATAAGGAAAGGGGACAATATTCCGCCTGCAAGTAACACTACTATAAAAGAAATAATAAGTCCATACACCGCAGGTTTAAATTTCAAAAATCTGATTAATTAGTTTTTCCTACAAAATATGATGTTGGAAGAATAATTAAAATGTGATGAATATAAAAATAAAATTCATTTTTTAATATTGAATTTACACTGCACTGTGATGAGTTTGTCATAATGAATAAACAAAAAATCTCCGGCTAATTCAAAAAATTTGAATAATCAAATATACTACTTCACCTCAAATTGGGTGAGTGCATTTCTTTTATGTTAGATTTTTTTAGCCTTTTCGTGATAGGAATTACTGCATTTATCGCTTCTAACATTGACGATACATTTATCCTGATCTTGTTATTTTCAAGCCTCAGTTTTCAAACTCGACAAATCTTCATAGGACAATTTCTGGGAATTGGAGCATTAATAATCATTAGTGCAATAGGGTCACTGATTTCCTTGGTGTTACCACCTTTTTTCATAGGACTGATGGGTCTTATTCCCGTCGCTATAGGGATCAAACGATTAGTGGAATATTTACGGAGAAACGGTATAGCTACTGAATACAAAACCTTTCAACAAAATAACAGACAAATATACATTCAATTTCTCACTGTCTCTGGGATCACCATATTAAATGGTGGAGATGATATTGGGGTATTTACTCCGATTTTTGCAAAGTATAATACTCCAGTTGAGGTGACCATACTCATAATCATTTTTATGGCTATGACACTTTTTTGGTGCATATTTACCTATAATTTTGTAAAACATCCCATTATAGCGACCCGCACGCAACGTTTTGGAAATATATTAACGCCGTTTGTCCTAATAGGTATCGGATTATACATTTTAGTGGACGCTTTATTTATTTAATTATTTCAACCTATGATATTAACTGGCCATATTAACGCATGGCCATGGATTAATCATAGTTAGTTCAAAATAAAATAGAATCGCTTATTGATCTTGATCTCGATTATAACAGTGGCTTTCGGCTATTTCGTCGTGCTTTTGTTCGTACTTACACTTTTCTTTAGTATCAAAACAGAAATGACCGTCACCAACTTGGTCGTAACAAAAATCTTTATCTGAGTCAGCATTCGCCGATGATAAGTAACTCAAAATACTTATTGTCCCCACTATTAATAAAATGAGTGTTATCGAATGTACGATAAGTTTGTTCTTTTTCACAATGTCATTTCTATGCCATTAAATTAATTAAGTAATTTGATACAAATATCTAAGCAAACTTGCAGTCTTGAAAATAGACATATTTTGAAATATCATGTGAAAAATAAAATGCTTTAAGAATAGTGGATGAAACACGTTACTCTACTAAGAAATTTTTGGAATAACCTCATATAACTTTAGATAACGATAATTTACGCCTAAATAAACTGGAGTATTAGTTATTTCTTGTTCGTTCAAAAATGCAGAACTCATTTCCACCATTTGTCTAAAATAAGTAGGTTCATGAATCTACTTTTGATAAAAAATATTCTTTTATAAGGAAACAGGGGTAAGAAATATTAGGATAGTATGACTCATCCAACAATCAAAATGCTTCCTAATCTGGTTGGTAGACTTCTCTTTGGTTCTTATTACACATTTTACATGATGTATTGCAGCATAGAGTATTGATATAATATATCTTCATTGTCAACAGTAACTTCTCCTTATCTGGAGAGAGTAAAGGTTTGGAAGTACCGTTAAACCTTTTTTTAAGTAAGCTGAATTCATTTAAGATAAAAGGTAGGAAGCATTTAAATCAATTAAGATTAAAAACGTGCATGAGCATGTTATTTAATTCAATATGGGTTCTTGTACGTTTAGACAGTTGTATCATAAGTTTAAGAACCATTTCGATGTTGAGGGATATTGATCTTGTGGTCAGGAAGTGCAGAACCATCGCTATCATAAGCACATAATAGACATGCACGGTGGATAAGACAATGCAAGTTGAGCTATGGAAATTTCGATCAATATATTCGGCTCACTGGTAAACCGAAGCCGTCAACTTATACACTTGTACCAGTTAACTTATTTTTCAGTCAGCGCCAATATAAATTATGAAATGTATATATTTGGTGGTACTTGCATCAGCGATGATAATATCATTAGCATGGGCATTTAATGACTCTTTTAGTCAGACTCCCGATTCAAATTTGGCTTCAAATATTTTTAATAATCAAAAACTGATTGTGCCAAAGAATGTAAAAAACTTTCTAATTTTAATTCCTAATGAGGCACATGAGCCACCAGGCCTGTCAAAGGAATTAAGAGTAATCAACCAACCATACGTCCCTCAAAATGTGGTAGCGAATACGGGTACAACTTTGGTATGGTTCGATACAGACATACCACATAATCATCAAGTAAGCGTAGTCGATAAGAGTTCAAATATTGTGTTTGATAGCGGAATTATTAAATTCAATACAGCTTCAAAGCCATTGAAGTTAAATGAAGGTAGTGGCACTTATATCTTCTATGAGACTACTAAAAATCCAAAATATCCAAATTTTGTATTGAATGGAACAATAACTGTGACAAATCAACAACAATCTCCTTCTGATACAAATTCAACGTCAGCTAATGCTGACACTTTAGTCGCATATATGGTACCGGCAAAAGAGCTTGACAAGCGCGCTGTAGAATTTAAGAATAAAGGCTTTGGGATCGATAGTACATATTCATTCAAGAGTCTACGTGGTGGTGGATCAGAGGCAGGAGGCGATACACAAGAATATCTGCTAGTGCTAGCAAGCTCTGGTAAAGATCTAAATGATGTAATATCAGCATTGCACAAGGTAACATCCACAATGCCATATACTTAAAACTAATCTTATGGCTGTTTCTTCTATGAAAGACGATTTGGTTCCTGAAGGAAAAATGTCACGTCGTGATTGTCTTAAGTTGATGTTTGTTACAGGTGGCGCAATTATGTTATCTCCCTTGATCCAGTTTGGAAAGGTTTTCGGCGCTAATGTAACTAGCACTAACAGTACTGATATACTTAACGTAAGTAGCAAAGTTGGACCGGACGGAGTTTCATTTTTGTATCCTACTAAGACAGGAGGTTTTGTCTGGTACATGAATACCGACAATCCATTTGATTCACATTTTGAAAAAGGTGGTGGTTCTACATATGAAAAACTAGTTAAAAATAATGATGGTTCCTGGAAGCCTAACTCCGACGGCAATGTTAAATTCAATATACTGGTGACTCCCGGACAAAAAGAAGCTATAGGCGGTTGTAACATGAATTTTGCCGATTGTATTCAAAGAGGATTTACACGTCAGCCACCTATAACCAATGTTGAACTCACAGGATTCTTTAACATGAGCCAGGCAGTTACTCACGATGGTATCTATATGCGTGGTCCTTGGAACCATCACCCATCCAGTAGCGGATCCAGTAGCGGAGTATGCTGCCAGGAAGCTGGATATGATCTAGAAATTATGCCAAATGGAACATTCAAGTTTACAAAGGACCTTAATGGCGCGATAACCCACCCACAGGGCATTCAAACTATAAGCCCTAGTGTTAACTTTGTAGGACTAGGATGGTTCGGTTTAAAGTATATTTTCTTCATCGAATCCGCTGATCCAGCCAGTCCAAAGATAAGACTGCAGCTTTACTTAAACAGAAACGGCGATGGAAAAACATGGGTAAAGGTAGGCGAGGCTAGCGATTTTAAAGATCTAAAGTGGGGTGAATCCGGGGCTTTATGCGGCGGTGACCCCTTTCAGGTATATGCATGGGGCGCTGCGGGCATGGTCATTAAATGGCATGATGGTCATATAGATTTTAAATGGTGGTCAGTCAGAGAAATTGATCCTTCAGTCAGGGCCCATTAGATTAGGATTCATAAAATGTTTGATATGAGCAATATAGTCTACTGCAATATATAAGATCAATATTAACAATCCCAGCAGGAGCAGGTCATCTTTACCTAGATATGTTTAGTAAAGAATGGTTTAGTTGCAGTAGACAAAACGTTACCGGCAACGACAAAAACTTTTCTGTTCCCAACTCTATCAGATAATGAGCTGGGGATCATTCTAAAGGCATAACTCATAAGTTCAGCCGAACCTTCTATAACTCTAAGAACCGTTCTGGAGGACCCCAAATCTGAAACTATGAATACCGGTAGTATTCCAGACACCATTTCGGTTGAAAAATCAGTAAATAGGCTAACCAATCCGAGCACTACAACATTTCACAATCCTACAGGTTTTCGCTATCCATAGGATTCTTTCTTGAATCTATTGTTATATTTCAATCTCAACCTTAAAAGCGTGTTGAAGAAAATGATGTTGAGAATTAGTCTTGTGTGATCTCTTGATTTCTACAAAGGTATCTTTATGCATGCACCTATGATGGCTCTTGCTTAAGAATCTACTTACAGTTAGATAGTAGTATCACAAAATATTACTACTCTCAGAGAAGCTGGAGTAATTAGATTATGATTTGTATTTTATTGGAAAGAGTACAATTTTGCTTTATTTCTTAATCTTATTTACTCCTGTTCTATTGGCTCAAGAAGAACCAATTATTAGACAAAATCTAGTTGCTGGATCTGACATCACAGTGAAAAAAACTTTGCCCGATATTAACTTCGCAGCAGTAGGAGATTTTGGCTGCGGTGATGAAGCTAACCGGACGGTGAACAACATCATAACTAAAAATCCTAGATTAGTTCTAGCATTAGGTGATCTCTCTTACTCAGGTGAAACAGGATGTTGGTTTAAACTTGTGTCACCATTTGAGAGAAACAATATTGCTTTAAGAATTGTAGTCGGATCCCATGATATTGGGAAAAACTCGGACAAGTACGACCAATATCTCAACCACTTCAAAATGGACAAACCTTACTACTCATTTGATTATCAAAATCTTCACTTCCTAGGTATGACTACTGGTAAGGAGAGTCTTATTCCATATGATAATGCCTCAGACCAATATCAATTTGTGAAGAATGATCTGGAAAAAACCCATGGTAATTCTAATATTGACTGGATTATTGTATTTGGATTCACTCCACTATATTCCACATTCACCGTTCATTCTGGAGATGGCGATTTGAGAGATTTGTATCATCCACTGTTTAATAAGTACGGTATCGATCTTGTTATACAGGCTCATAACCATAACTATCAGCGAACATATCCACTTCTTTATAACGAACATATCCCATCAAAACCCATCATAACTGACAAAAATAAAGAGAAATATTCTAATCCAAAAGGAGAAATATTTCTGACAGTAGGTACTGCAGGTGCAGATTTGCATAACTTAACTGGGCAAAAACCATTTATTGTAAAACAATTTGATGATAGTCATGGATTCTTAAACATAGACATAACCAACAACGGAAAAAAATTAATATCGACCTTTTATGAAAATAGAGAATTGAGCGTCAAAGATCGCTTTACTGTGATAAAAAATTAGTTGATTGTTGTACTGGTGACATTTGGGGTTACTCACAGAGAGTTCACTATTCTCCTTATTATTACTATTATACGACTCATTGAAGCATTGTAGTAAGAGTGCCATCATTGATACCATATGTTCTCTTATTTCATAATATGCTTTGACAAACACGTAATACCTCGTTATGATATGTGCCTTGGGCCATTACATTTTTATTTATTTTTGTCGGTACACTTAGACAAGTGTACCACGTAGCTTATCTAATTTATTGGAAAAAATAAATCAAGAAAACGGAAAAAACAAAAGTAAAATAAAATAAAACAATTTATTAGATAATCAAAATGAGCAAAATGTACCTTAATTATCGATTCCTTGTCTAGTTAGAATACATGTAACAGAATAAAAAATACTTAATAATTTGGTATCCTTTTTTTTGGTATCTTAATTTAATTTATAATCTCATATTACTATAATTGTAAAATCTATAAAGATTGTAATTTATCTGACATGGTTAATCTTATGATTGAGAACTCTGTTTAAGCATTCCCCATTAAATACTAGGAAATTCTAGGCCCCACTCAGATATATATTCAAGCCTTTCTCTATTATACCGGTAAAATATTCAAGTTTTGAATTAACGTATTCCCAAAGTCTATTAACTTGTTCTTTGACTCCATTTCACCATAGACTCGGACATCAATGCGAATATCTCTACTTGTATCATTAATCTTTACTGAATCCGTGAATTGTTGAAGATCTTGATCATTATGTTATAGGCATAAGGCAAGCGAGGAAATTCGACCTCTATCGGATAATCTTACTAAAAATAGTACCAACTAACTAACTAAATAATTGGATTTTTAATATAATCCAAATCAGATGACTAGTTCTCTAGAGAGGAACATTAACTAAATTCTTAATTGTTTATTTATAGTTTTTGAGTCGGAAGGGATGACGTTCAGATTTGAATGCAATCCACTTTGTTAGCATCATTTTACTTGAATTCTTCAAATATTGAAAACTGTGCTCAAAATATGGTGGGCCGGAAGGGACTAGTCTGATTTTTCAGATGGGTCGCAGTTAGAGTTTCTAGTTTCTCTTACGAGAGAGTATTACTTTTCATTGATATTAGATTATAATACTAATATTAGTCTCCGTTTATTCTAATTTCTCGTTAACCTTTTTCCGAAATTTTGTATAAAACCACTTCTACTTTGCGAGAAAGTGTTATTAAAATTTGAGACAAACACGATGGCGAAAATCATAATGACACAAACAATTACTATCTCACCTAACTGCAACAACATTAGGAAAAGATGAAAATTAATAAACTTTTAATCAGCTTTCACTTCCATTTCGGCTATTTGTACTGTATCTTTTCTCTTTCACACTTTTGGTTTAATTCAATTCAATGTTTAATAGCCATCTCGGTATTACCTTAAATATGTCTGAAAATATGGAATTGTGTCCTAAATGCAAACAAGGTCATCTTAGAGATGCAGGTGGCGTCACTATTAAACGTGAAATTGAACCGCCATTTAGACAAACTGGCAGCATTAGAGAACGAATATGTGACCAGTGTGGACATAGACAGATTGACCAATATCTTAATGAATATGGAGAACCAGAGAGCGATCTGTTAAGTGGCACAGCAACTAAGGCCAATCCAGAAGAGAAAACAGAAAAAATCTAAAAAGTAAGTTAATAATTAACAACTGACGGGAGGAATTTATAGTTTGAATGAACAAGAAACAACCAATTTCCCGCCAGTTGTTTGTGTTTAGATTGTAAGTAGGTGCACTACATAGTATAAAACGGCTTGCGTAGAAGGATCAATCTGCAAAGTTATTTTCAGTCTTTTATCCGGAAGGGATGACGTTCAGATTTGAATGTAATCCAAATTTAAAATTCTAA
>VBPX01000004.1:14177-17520 GCA_005877075.1 Nitrososphaerota archaeon
TAAAATTCTAAGTTACTCAGAATAATTAAAAAAGAAACCTTCATCATCGACCAATGAGAAATCTGCATGGTTTGAGATAAATTCGTTCAGATTTGCGCAATACCTCCATCAACAAATAGTTCGATACCAGTGATATAACTGCTATCATCGGACGCAATGAAATGTGCTGCTATTGTGATCTCGTTAGGGCTACCAATGCGAAGATTTTCACGTTTAGCTCTTTGTGTTAAGAGTTCGGAACTTTAAAAATTCCATATCACCTTTATTATTAGGTTAACGTATACTATGAGATTGATGCTGACTTTAGAAAATTAAGAGGTCATATCTTCAAATGTCGCCTTTACAATACTGAATGACAGTCCTTCCTCATAGGGTCCCTTTGATATAGTTTTGAGAATACCCTGCTGTACTGATTTTAATCTATTCTTGTCGAAAATGATGTCTTGGGGAATGTCTATTTTTATTTCCATTTTTAGTAAGACCTCTTTAGTTTTAACCACACATTACATATTGTATTAAAACTTAAAAATATTGAATGTTGAATATTGAAGTTTACATATAATTCATTTCTTGGTACTTTCTACCCTTAAAAATCCAAAATAGCAAAAATAAAACCTTAATCTGCCATTAAGTACAACTATTACTATGAAAATTAAATCGAATTTTCCAGTCCTCTATATTGCAATCACCTGCCTAATTTATATTTCATTAATCAGCTTGGTTCCTCACCTATGCTTTGGACAAGTGAAAGCGAATGTAACTTCTAGGTGTGAAAATGGAAATTGCACTACGACAATTTGTGTTAATGATCAACCTTGCAAAACTACCAATTCAAATTCCACAAATATTACATCTTTTGGTGGTTTAATAGAAAATGATACTATTCCAGCACCGAAAATGCCTGGAGAACTAGTATGAGTCGAAAATATCTTTAATCATAAACGGAATCACTTTCAGAAGACTATTTTAGTTCCACAATTCGATAACAACTATTCTACTATGAAGATAATGATATGCGGCTCTATTGGATATGGAGGTATCGAGGAGATAAAACAACTATATTCGGTTTTGGATGATGAAGGTTTTACTGTATTCAATCATATTATTTCTGAAAATATGGATTATTCTCATATCAAAGATTTTAGGTATCAGAAAGAGCTGGCCGCTAAAATAATTGCACATGACTTGGAGCATGTAAAGAAAGCTGATGTCCTAGTTGTGTTGGCTAACAAACCCAGTTACGGCACGGCCATGGAAATGTTTTTTGCGAGCCAGCTTGGAAAAAAGGTGATATTGTTTGCCAAGAATCCAATACCTACTCCGTGGCCAATAGATTTCTCTGATTATGTAGTGACAAGCCAACAGGCTCTTCTAAAATTGCTCAGTGAAATTAATTGTAAATTTAGTTAGACATTCGAAATCGGTATAAATAATAGGTCAATAAGGAACGGTCAGTAGAGCTTTTGAATCAAATTTCATATCCGTAGCGATTATTCATTTATAATCATGAATTGTAAAAGAAATGCTATGCGTTATTCAGTCTGGGTCAAATTTAACTCAACTGGTAAAATTCAAGTCAACGGTGAGGATATAACCATCTGTGTAAAGTCCAAACCTGTGAGAGGCAAAGCTAATAAGGAATTGGTAGAAACGCTAGCTGAATATTTTGGGTTACCTAAGGATAGAGTACATATCATTTCTGGACTGAAATCGACTAAGAAGCTGGTTGAAATTGAAAACTAGAATCAGAGCTGTACAGCTACATTACCAGTCCAGAATATACTAGAGATACGAAAACAAGAATAGATATAGTCAAAACTTGATGGATTTAGAAATTTAATATATGCTCATAAATATGGTGGGCCAGAACGGATTGGAATTTGTTTACAATGTGAATCCATCAGTTGTTATTTCGGTATACATTTACTACATATCGATTTTAGCTTCTTTATTTGACATAATTCTAATATTCCTCAAGGTCGTATGAAAGGATTTGTTTATTATGTGTCAATTGATTATGAATATTTTTACCTCTACATTTCAAATAAATAGATGATATTTACTTCTTTTGTAGAGGTAAAGATTACCTCAACATTTCGGTCAACATACATAGATTTATAAATTTGTAGAGGTAAAATAATTTATGGTTAGTATAGAAAAGAAGGTAGGTGTTAAACATACATACTACTATTTAGAACATAGTATAAGAAGAGGAAGAAGAGTTGAAAAAAAGACATTATACTTAGGCAAACAAATACCCACTAACATAGATAAAATAAAAAAAAATTTCTTAATTGAAATTTACAAGATTCAATTCTTTGATTCTTTAGGAAAGATGAAACAAAAATATTCAAGAGAACAAAAACATCTATCACAGTCTTTAAAGGAAAAAAATATCGAATACTTCACAACAAGGTTTACCTACGATACTCAAAAGATAGAAGGTTCAAAATTATCTCTTCATGAAACTGCGGCCTTATTAGAAGAAGGCACATTACCAAAGAACAGAACAATGCGGGATGTCAAAGAGGCCCAAGCACATAAAATGCTATTTCATAGAGTATTAGCATATGATAAGGAACTTACATTAAACACAATTCTAGAATGGCATAGGTTACTTTTTCAAGATACTAGACCAGATACTGCAGGGAAAATAAGAAAACATAGAGTAGGAATATCAGGTAGCAAATTTGTTCCTCCATTGCCTGTTGAAATATATCCGCTACTTAGAGATTTCTTCAGATGGTACATCAGGGAAAAAGAAATGATTCATCCTGTTCAACTATCTGCTCTTGTACATTTAAAATTTGTTACAATACATCCCTTTGATGATGGAAATGGTAGAATCTCGAGAATAATGATGAATTTTATTTTGAATAGAAAAAATTATCCCCTATTGAACATTCCATATGAGGGTAGAAACAGTTACTACAAAGCATTAGAAAGGTCTCAGACAAGAAAGGAGGATGATTTCTTTGTACAATGGTTAATGAAGAACTATATAAAAATACACAAATTCTATCTCTAAAATCAAATATTCTTTCGGTTGATTCCTACCAATAACACATGCTCGAAGTAAAGCCAGTGCACAAGTAAATTAAGGGCGACATAAAAAGAAAAATTAGAATCTTTAATGAACTAGAACTCCCTTTGCTGGTTAAATCTGGTTTTATTGTTGCTACCGCTAATTGTAACGCTGTTACGACTAATTGTAACGCGAACAATGCAATTAATTCTTTAAACGTTGAAAATTATGCTCAAATATGGCGGGCCGGAAGGGACTGATCTGATTTTTCAGATGGGTCTGAATTAGAATTTCTAATTTCTCCCATAAAGAACTTTA
>VBPX01000104.1 GCA_005877075.1 Nitrososphaerota archaeon
AATCTATTGCTTCAAACAGGCCTTCTAGTTCTCTTGAGATCTGGTCTGAAAATACACCAAGAATCTCAAAGTCTGCTGCTTGTAATCTTTTAGTGCTGAACATAGCAAGAACTCCAATAATCTTTCTACCGTGGGTAAGAGGATATCCTGCAAATGATTGAAGTTTTTCCTTTTTGGCCCATTGAGGATGCCTTATTCTCTTATCATTAACAACATCATTTGTGATCGACGGCTTACCTGTCATTACTATTTTGCCAATTTTATTTGAATCTGCAGGAACCTTTGAAAATTCTCCATCTATATTTTTATACTTTCCTGCGCTAAATTTTAGTACAAGAGTTTCCTTTTCTCTGTCCAATAGCCATATTCTGGCAAACTTTGCATCAAAGTGTCTTACTAAACTTTCAACTATAAACTGAAGCTTTTCATTTAATTTTTGATACTTCTTCAAGGAATTAAGAATTTTATAAACACGCCATTTTTGGTCTCTTAACTCATGATCATCAAATAGTGCATAAGGTGAAACCTTTACCATGCCTGACTCATAGGAGCGAAAGTCATCTATCAGATCGACAAACCTGTTCAGGAAATTGCTGCTTTCAAATTCGTACTGTTCTACAGAATCGAATACAAAGTGACATATCCAATCAAAATCGCCTGTCATCCTTGCAGAGTAAATACAAAAGTGTGATTCGCCACAGTATTTTTCAAGACGTGAGATCATATCAGATGTATCGGCTCGAAATTTGAATTTAAGTAGAATGGTACGATTTAACTTTTCAGAAAGTAATGTTGGATTTAGAAGAACAGTATAGCCTAGTACAATATTGTTTTTTTCCAATCTTACTAATCTGTGCCGTACAGTCCGGTCGGTAATTTTATAACCCAAATCGTGCAGGTATCTTGTTATCTCATATGAAGATTTTCGTGAATTTTTTCCAAGCTGTGCTAATAGAATTCTATCAATTTCGTCCATCAATAAAATAGGATCTTGCTCATTTGTATAATTATGTATTGCCAATTAGGAAATTTTCTGAAGGATCTAGATTTTTGGACTCATGATGTTTCTAATTTTAATTGCCAAAACGGAAATCCACACAGTAGTTTTTTTCCGCGATAAATAAAACAGAATTCTACTTATACAATGTATGAAAATGGACTATTTTGAAATAGATCGAGTAATCGAAGAATTGGCAAAAAACTATGCTGCTCCATGTACCACTACTTGGTTCAAAGTAACAAATAATAAGAAACCGTCAAATGAGGAATACAGAGCAAAGGTGATAGAATTCGTAAAGCAATTTGAACAGATAATGTCAGAGCAATTACCAAGTAGCCAACAAACCACATCATTTCTTGAGTATGTTAAAAAGCGGCTACTGGCACAGATCTTACTTATTCGGAGAGGAAACAACAAAGAAGTAGAGAGACGATTTCAATACTATGTCAATTACAACTAACAGTAACTGCTCTTTCTATTTTTATTAATTATTCTAAATAAATGGAGTTAATATCAACTTGATAAATTACAGTACGCTTGCAATACCTATAATAATAATACTCGTCGTAGGTGGTGTGAGCAGTTTTCTACTTGTGTACAGTTTTTATCCTGAAAAACATGAAAATGTAAACATTGACGGCAAATGTTATGAGTTAATCGGACAAGCTCATCAAGAGTTCATGAATTTATCAGCAAATAAGGAGATAAAGACTTTGATACTTCAATTAAGTAAAGTGGAGCCAAATGATGTAAGTATACCAATTATTTTTGATGGAGGAGATTCTGAAATTAAAAATTTCATAGATAGATTTCACTTGGTAGTAACATCATACCAAAAAGTAAAGTATTCCCGATCTTGAGAGTATTGTCTCTAACTTAACCTATTTTGATGCTAACCCGTCGGCAAAGACCATAGCAGGGAGTATTGGAGTTGAACCGAATAAGTATATAACATTAGAAGAACTCAAAGATGTTTCGGCCAGACTAACCGAATTCATGGATAATGGAATAAGGGAGATAATTGCTAAATCTGAGGGAGTAAAATCGGCAGAATGTCGTAACAATATGTACGTCGGTCAATGAGTTTTCAAATGTAAAATTTCTTCAAACGGTAGAGACTTTGAAATAACGGCGGAAAAATCCCTGACTAAATGTTTCAATTGATTTCATATAACATATCCAAAATATTCAGTTCTTTGTAGTATCCGGTAATGACTTACAGTATTTTGCTAGCTTTTCCAACGCCTCTGTCCAGCCCTGTTCGTGGCTGTCAACAGAAAAATTTCCCTTCTCTTTACCTGTAAACCCTTCGTGGGTTAGTTTTACGCTTGTTTTGTTAGAATTGAGAGGTTCTAACTCCCATATTATGGTAGTTTCAGAGAAGTCAGGTGTATCATTAAATTTCCAAGTGTATGATAGTGTCTCGTTAGGAATAAATTTCCTAATAATTCCGTCCATAGTGTAATCTCTATCCAATTTCCATTCAGGATGAATTTCTTTTAGTGTAACTAATCTGATCTTTCCTCCAACTCTTGGTTCAAAGATGGCTTCATCCTGAAACCACTGAGTTATTTTTTTCGGTTCAGTTAAAGCCTTGAAAACTGTTTCTGGTAATGCCTGAATTATTTTTGTCTTTATAATTTTCAATCTGGAGTTTGTGTTCTTTTTCATCTTTAATTAACAACAATAATTCAAATATGTCGATTTATTTAAACGCCGGCGCCGAAAGAATTAGTATCGTCTCCTAATAACCGTAAGGAAATCGAAGTGAAAAACTCGAATCTTACTCAAGGATTGCCATAAATTCATATTAGTAATAAAGTCCCATAAACAGTATGACATACCGTAGTAGAGAAGAGATTTTTGCATCAATTCTTAGTACTGCTGGATCCGGTGCAGGAATCACGCGTAGCAGGATTATGTTTGGTTCATATCTTACTTATGCGCAGGTAGTTGAATATTCGAAGGCTTTGATTGAACGTGGATTACTAGAATACGATGCTCTCGATAGAACATTCAAAACAACTCCGAGCGGATTTACTTTTATTCAATTACATAATGAAATGAATCAAATAATAAAGATTTGAATCTAGTCAACCAAAAGCGTGATTAAGTGGATACTTTTTTTGCATTTTATTAAGCCATGAAAGGATTTCCTAATCGTTGTGTTTTGTGTTTTGCCGACATATTTTCCTTGGCACTTTCATATTGAATTAACACGTTATACAATTTTTGTCAAAATGTATAGTTCTTTTTATGATACACCTAGCAAGTCATATATAATTAGTTGCTGATCAATTCTCATGTGTCTAGAGAAAATGATAATATTCAACTTGTAAGACGGGCTCTCAATACACTTAATGCAGGAGACACAACTAATGTTTCAGAATTTATCAGCCCTGCATACTTTAATCTTGAGATGGATCCCGTTAGATCAAAAATGAGAGGGCCCCAAGAGTTTATAGATACCGTAATGAATATTCAAAATGCATTTTCCGATCTATATTATGAAGAATTGGAAAGCATAGCATCAGATAAAAAGGTAGTGTCAATTGTTACCGTTGCAGGTAAACATACCGGCAGCTTCTTTGGTTCTTTCTACCATCAGGGAACGAAATTTCATATCAATCGGAGATAATAGGAAAATAGTTGAACACAAAGCAATTCGTGACGATTTGGCACTAATGTACCAACTAGGAGTAGTTAAACCCACAACTCAACAATGTGATAACTTCCTAAAAGAGTGGAAAGGAGAAACATCATGAACAATTCTGAAAATGGAGGTAACTATTAGGAACAATGTACTTAACACTAAAACAAAGGACATCGAATAAAACGCTCAAGCTAATTGACGGTATCCAAGACTATTTGTTCAACTAAAATACATATGAAAAGATTTTATACACCTGAAATACCGCCAGTTTAGTTGCGCGTAACGGTTATCGCGTAACGGTTATCCATACTCCAAGGTTCGACTACAAATTGGCAAATCTTTTAAGATCTGGAAATTGCAAAAACTGCGATATAATATAGTAGGCAAAAACTATGATAAAATTACGGGACATAATCGTGAGAAAACTGGCAGCCTAATGCATAACCGATTTTATTTTCTCTTCATCCACGTACTTTAAGCATGGGCAAGCATCCGATTTTGAGATATGGTTTACACATCTTCTTTGATGATGCATGTCCATCCAATGCCATTTTATATCATGGCCACAAATACACGTTGACATTTTCTTTCTTAATTAATATTATGATTTCGGAGACTTATCTAATTTTCGGAACTTTATTAAGCTAACTAAGTTAAACTCTTATACTCACTATGAATAAAGTATTGCATGTTATATGATCCAAGAAATCTGATGAACAGGTTTTTGAATATCAAGAGATTGAATTCTTCCGTAAATTATTTGCCTTCGCTAATTGATCCTTTCGATAAATTTTATCCTTTAAATTCATTCGGAAAAGATAGGAATAGATTGACATCAGGCAGTATAATTAATAAAATTCCGGATCTTCCATACACTTCAGATATGGCAACTGAATTAATGAATGATTTGCGTATGCGCCAGGAAGAATTGCTTAAAAGAGTAAGAAAATATCCTTCCAAACTTGATAGTACTTAGATAATGATATTTGATTCATTAGCAAGTTTCACCTAGGTAAATTTGCCTAGCTTACTATTGCCGAAAGACTGACAAAAAAAGTAACCAATACTCCTTGTTATGAAATTCAACAAATTATTAGCTATTCAGAATTTTCATTATGTATACTCAAATTTGATGGTTAACCTAGGGGATAAAATCAAAGAAGAGATATGAGAATGAAATCATGCTACAATATTGAACTAAGATAGACCAAATCTTTACACCCCCGCTAAGATATATTTTCAAGGCTCTCTGAGTTATATCAGAAAAAAATTCAGCTTTTGATTTAATGTATTCCCAAATTCTATTTACTCTATTTTTTGAGTGTGCATCAGCTGATATTGTATCAATTTTATTCTGTACATCTTCATTATCTTGCTGACTTTTGATTTCTTTGATTATCTGTTTAATAACATTCTCAATCGTTTGTATCCCATAATTAGTTATGACGACCGACTTTGGATATCCATAATTATTAATCATTCGCCGTCCTTTTATAAAACCACTATCCTTGAGATAGTCAACATTTCCTCTGATTAGATTTCTTTCAATAGCTCGTAATTCAGTTTCGCGAACTATCCCATCAATAGATTGATATGTACCAAATTCACCGCTGTAATGTTTATTATACAAATAATACAGGATTTGGAACCGAATTTCTTGATGATCCATTGTTAAATTTATGATTTGATTTATTTTTACTTTCTTTATTTATCAAATTAGATCCTGGTTTACGCCAGTTCGGTCATTTGATGTAACATAGATTTGTTGGGTGAATTTCGTACAGAAGATTGAATTATTTTTGCTGTTTCAAAATCACATTCTAAGATAAAAGCCAGATCATCCACCTTCATACTCAAAATTTGTTTCTTATTAAGTGAATGTTTCAATATAATCTCTTTAAGTACGTCAGGAATAGCTAATGATTTTATACCGTCCCTGAATATCATGAGTAATAATAGTATCTATCTTATATAAGATTTGTCTAAATGAATCCTATGCAAGCAATAGGTTTGGCCAGGTTGTCAGAAATTAATGAAAAGTAATCCAAAGATAATGATATTCTAATCCCTTTGTCTTAATTTTCATAAAATTACATGATATCTACTTATAATATGCCGTTTACAGTCTCATAATGAGATCAAATGCTTCTGCAAGAGTTGATTTCGTGCAGAAATTCATTGATTTCTATCATCGTTACGAAAATCTAAATCTAAAAATAACTTTTTTTTTGATATCATTACAAATACTTCATCTATATTGGCTTACTACAGATGTTGTACTCCAAAAGATATTTGGACAAAGTTTCTTCATAGTGCCTAAAAATCTGTTACCGATCTTTGTAGTAATAGACTATATTGAAATTCCTGCTCTAGTATCTGGAATAATTTATTATGCTTATAGCGTACGTCGAAATAAGGCGGCTGCCAATAAAAGTTATCTGTTTTTAGGAATGCTCGCAGTACAGGTTATTCATATTTTCTGGATTACGGATGATGTAGTGTATAGCAGTTTCTTTGAAACAAGTTTTGTACAACTTCCCTACGTACTATCATGGATAGCCATACTCATAGATTATTTGGAGCTCCCAGTTATGGCTGACCTTTTTTATAAGATGATTCGAAATAAAAGAAGATAGTAAGTTGAACACTTCTGCTGCATTCAACAAGTTATTTCTTCAAATGTTGGTTCAGATATTTTAAACGTACTTATCATCTTCTCAACAGTCGAGAGGTATTTTTGGTAATGTTCCGTACTGGCAGTATCATAAGTTAATTTATACTCTCTGTTATATGCAAGAATATCAACTTCCATTTTCTTGAACCTGTCGTTATTTACTCCCAGTTCAGTATAGACAATTTTTTGAGCATTATGGCCTGCAACTGAAGTGGTTTCCGATATTTCGATGGTACCCTTTCCTCCCATAGTAATATTATTTTCTTCACTCATCTTTATGCTCTCCAATGTCTTGTCCAAATATTGAGAAATATCGTTCAATTCAATTCCTACGACATTGTTGAAACCCTCATCATTATTTGGTTGAAGCTCAACTATGTAATTAGTAGTACTAGTTGGATTATCCGAGGTTTATTCTTCTACTTTCCAATCCGATGGATACTTTATTGACATACCACAATTCTCGTTTAGATACGTCTTGTCCAGCATTTGCCCATATGACTTGATATTATTCCCATTTGGTGTAACAGCGATCAAAAATAGAAATAGAAATGAAAGAATCCCAATTAAGGCATTCTTGGATTGCAATTATTCTTTGAATTAAACTTGTATTATTTAAGCTTAATTTTTATGATCCTGATTTCAGCTAAAACCATTTCTGAGTTCATATGCCCTCACAATTTAGTGTCATCGATTTGCAAAAACACGTTTAACAAAATTTGAATCTTCGGTCAAAATGGGTTTTTTGAATAATGATCAGAAGCCCGATGAAATGCGGTATAAAAGGATCATCTTAATATTTGACTTTCACGAAATATATCAATGACAAAACTATATTGCCATATTTGCAAGGAAGGCGGACGTGAGTGCTTAGAGGTGTCGGAACGTTCTGATCTTCTTTTTGTGAAAGCCAATATTAGGTGCCATACCTGCGGAAGGCTATTGATAGGATAGATTATTTTTACATCCTAACACCTTCCTACTATGTGTCCCAAAATATCAAAATGTAAGAAGGCAAAAAAATGAAACCCGACATAGAATATTGAGTTAGCACAGGTCTAGAACTGTCCATGAAATTTCTATCACTCTGTAAATTAGTCAGTCCAATTTACTATGAATATACATATCTGTTTTGGAGTTCCTAGAGATTGAATATTTATTTTTATTCATGACCTTACTTGGATATTGGGTTGGAATAATTAATAGTGAAAAGCTATGGAAGGGTACTAGAGATAGCTACCTACCGACTGCGGAAGAATTAATTGTTGTTGATGATAATGAAACTGAAATGTTCAATTCAGGAAAGTACAACTATACCGTCATACGAAAAAGTCCTTCCTTTTCTGAGAACGATAGTTCAAGTAGGATAAATGAGGATAGAGCTACGTTAAAATAATTGAAGGTAACCTTCCTGCTGTGTCCTATCCTATTCATGTAAGTTCCCATGGATGGATAGTTACTATAATAAATTAGTTTTTTAAGGGTTAGATAAGACTTTAAACTGAATACTATCCGTTGGAATTTGAAAGCAAGAGTTACTCGGACTTGAACTATGTTTTGTCTAGAAACAAAACAGAAGGAGATCTCGAACAGAATTTGATCGGAATCAATGCTCGCTTAGGTTTATCTAGTATATTTTTCAATAAAAAATTCATATGGTAATATTCTATACGATATTTCGGATAAATCTTCGGAATACATTAGTTTAATATAGTGCGGTGATCAATTGTATGTTAGTCGGATCCATGAGAAGTAAAATTATTTTGCTTGTTGGACTAAGTATTGTATTAGTATCCCTTAGTGTTCGCAGCATATCCTATGTAAATGGTGAACAAGGGGCTCTGAACAATAGTTCATTTAGTAGTCAAACCGATAATGCAAATTCCGGAGCTCAAACAAATAATCTTGATCCTTTTACATTAAAAGGTTCCGACAATAGCAATGTTGTTGAGAACAGTAACGATGCATCTTCTACTGATCAAGCATCTTCTACTGATCAAGCATCTTCTACTGATCAAGCATCTTCTACTGATCAAGGTACCCATGATAAGGATTCAACCAATGATAAGGATTCAACCAATGATAAGGATTCAACCAATGATAAGGATTCAACCAATGATAAGGATTCAACCAATGATAAGGATTCAAGGAGCAGTGACTCTCCAGAGCACAAACACTCAGAATCTAACAACGATGGTAAATCATTTGAATTACCGTTCCCATAAATTGTATTACTTTCATATAACACATTTAATCACAATTATAGAACTAATTGATCTTAAATTAGGGTTATCCTAGGTATCGGAGAAGAATATAAAAATGATTTGTTTGTTAGATCTTCTAATTTAGGAATGATATTTTACTTGACTTAAAACCTGACAGAACAGACTTGAGACTTTAAGGTCCGCTAGAAGATAAGAAGGTAGAGAGTAACGATGAATTAAAGAGAAATAATTTTTAAGGTGTTGTCAGGTATTGTG
>VBPX01000106.1 GCA_005877075.1 Nitrososphaerota archaeon
AACTATATTATCATCTATTCCAAATAAGCTATCATGTGGAACAAGAACTTGGCTATAATAATAGCACTCACCTTGTCCATCTCTTTGAATGTATTTGCGTCATATCACTACCTATCTGCACAGGTAAATCAGTCTGAGAACATCGGCGATAACGTCACAAGGCCCATATTCACACCGATTAACAATATGACTACAGGAACATCATCTAATACTACTGGTATAATGCAGAACACTTCAGGGGTCATAGATGACGCATTCGGTGCGTTAAAAGATACATTCGGATCATTTTTTGGAAAATAGCTATTTACCTGCTTTACAGACACTAATGGATGAGAAAATGTCCCTAGAGTTAATATCAAATATTATAGCATTTAATTGTCTAAAAAATAGTAAAGTTACCACGAGTAATGCTATATTATTAATGATAATTCAATAGCGATAAAGTATTAGCTGCAACGCAATAGTAATCGATTAATACTATTCTTTTTAGATACTTAAGAATTTCTGATAATAATTGTAGTACTTACCATCGATGTATTTGGAGCAAGTATTATGTCACCATCGTCAGTTCTTAGTTTACTATATAATAATCCGATATCAAAAATTACGCCAGTATTACCAAATACAGTAACCTTATCCCCAATTCTAAAGGGCCGAGTAATAGCAAGATACAAACCAGAGATTAAATTTCCGAGAATATTTTGACTTGCAAAGCCTATTACAATGGCAGTAATCGTCCCAATCGATGTAGCAATAAATGGGTCTTGGCTCAAATAAGAAATTATGATAGAAATCACGATAATTGCACCTATAATTCTAATTAGAATTCGTATTATCTCTGCATTCTTTTTCAATGATTGATATGAAAGTTTGTAAAAGATGTTTGCAAGGGAGTTTACTACAAAATATCCAATTATCGAAACTACGCCTATTCTTAAGTATGGCCTATACCGGTGATCAATTTGTTGTTCAATAAAACTGCTTGCAGCGACTACAATGGCTATTACAATAATCATTATTGTTAATGTTTTTAGAAGAGATCTTTCTTTCTTACTATTATTGGTATTATTCAATTTTGAATTATTATCCTTATCTTTTTGATTATCCACGATATGAGTGATATGGTACTGTTTATATTTCAAATTATGGTGTATCATATTCTATAAAATGGCTGAGATTCTTTGAAAAAATATTATAATGAAGCAATGGTTAACGCTCATAAATATTATTAACTACAAATTTTTTCATGCTACTTTTTGCACTATCATAACTATCATTTCTAACTTGGACATTTTGGTTGTCTTTTTCTAAAGGTTTAAAGATATCGAAGCATGATATAACCAAGATCCTAATGGTAAAGTGCGGAGAATGCAAAACTGAACTTCCAGAAGCTGCTAGATTCTGTCCAAACTGTGGAACGCAGATAGGACTTGAAAAAGATGTCTATGACGTATCTGCGGGAGGATTGGTTGGAAAGGTTAAAGAAATATTTCAGGATGCGAGAGTTAAGCGGATAATTGTAAAGGACGAAAGTGGAAAAGTACTTTTATCTATTCCTGTAACATGGGGCGCAGCAGGAGCGGTTGCAATGATTACTTTGGCACCTTGGCTCGCCGCTTTAGGAGTTATCGCAGGTATAGTTACAAGATGCAAACTCGAAGTAGAAAAATCTAAAGACATCTAGTCACACCATAAATTTGATAAACTCTTTAACGGAACGCTACTAAGTTTTTATATAATGAATTGATATAAATCTGAACAAATTTTGGTAATTAAATAACTTCTATTATTTGTTCTGTTGATTTATCTGAGTCTGTTCAGATTTGCATTCCTAAATCAGGACCAAAAGTGGTATATACGGGTGGTTTTAGAACGTTCCCTAAACGATTAACTATTATTTCTACTGATAATCATGACTTCAATAATCTCATTGCCAATATCGCTAAGGATAACACAATTATAAATACAGTCAATGTGATCACAATTAAACGGTACCAGGAAACAGTACCATAGCAGTCCAGATAAATTAAGGAAAGAAAAAGTTGATACTGGAATAATGCATGGTTCATAAGATAGTATTGTTAAATTAAGGATTTTTTCCTTCCTTATTATTGAGAACTAGAATTTTTTTCTCTATAAGTGAAATTCTAGATGATTCCCTTTCCGTATCCATATTATCTAATACCAACAGTAATTTAGATTCGAAAAACAAGGGGCTTGGCACTTGGATGTCTAATTATGCACAAACATTTATGCAGAACTATATCTACATCGTGATCGGTTGACTGGAAAGGAACGATGACCTCCTTATTGGTATTATTATTGCAGCTATGACCGTGCTAGCAATTACAATCATAGTACTGCATATCAACGATCCAGTGTATCCAGCAAAAAGCCTTAGATTCCCAAAAAATATTGTTTTAAAACTAATTCTTTCTTTACTTGATAATTAATTAAGCATATGAGTAGCAATTAGTCAATATTGATGTTTCTTTGTCTTTCAAAATCTTTTTTATTTCTTTAAGATAGCTCAACTATCATAAATGAATCACATTGTATTTTATCTCTATAAAACAAAAAATGATGCCAAATCGTTTGGACTGAAATACATTAATGATGACATAAAAATTTCTTCTGATGACATCAGCGTAGATCTGCTGAACAAATAAGCTGATATGATGCTGAATTGTAAGAAAAATTAACCAAAAACCTCTAAATGTCTGAGAATCTATTTATTACGGTTTTTAGATTTGGAAATAGAACCGCTAGTTTTGTCTTCTGATAAAAAGGATATTAAAATTACGAATCATGTATATCAGCCTAAGCATGAAATTTTATCCAAAAAAGAAGCAGAAGAAGTTTTGAAAAAATATAATACAAAACCAAGTCAGCTCCCATACATATTAATTAACGACAAAGGATTAGAAGATCTAGACGTGAGACCCGGAGATATTATCAAGATAACAAGAACGTCATTTACTGCCGGCGAAAGTGTGTATTACAGATACGTAGTAGAGGATTAGACCATGTCACAAAATAGACTTGATATGTGGGCAATAATTCATAATATTTTGCAAAAGGAAGGAGTTGCTAGACAACACCTCAATTCATACGGTGAATTTATTGAACGTGGTTTACAAAGTATTATTGACGAAGTTAGGGAGATAGAGATTGAAACTGCTGAATATCCATACAAGATCCCAGAATTATGGAATTGGATGGTTCAGTAACTCATGTTGCTCCAGTTGAGGCCAGATTACGAAATCTAACTTACGGATCGCCTATAATGCTTGAATGCAGTATTGTTGAAGATGAAAAAATTCTAGAGTCAAGGTTTATTCATATTGGAGATATCCCTGTTATGGTAAAGTCCAACGCCTGTATTTTGCATAATCTTCCTGAAACTAAACTTATTGAATTGGGTGAGGATCCAAAAGATCCTGGAGGTTACTTTGTTATTAATGGATCAGAACGGGTAATTATTGGATTAGAAGATCTTTCTTATAACAAAATAATTGTCGATACAGAAGAAACAACTGGTAATTTGGTTTACAAAGCTAAAGTGTACTCTTCGATAGTTGGATATCGTGCAAAACTGGAACTTATAATGAGACCGGATGGTTCAATTGTCGCAAAGATTCCAGGATCTCCCGTTGATATTCCACTTATAACGTTAATCAGGGCCTTAGGTCTTGAATCCGATAAAGATATTGCGGATGGTGTATCTTTAAATTCAATTATACAAGATGAGTTAGAACCATCATTTGAGAAAGCAGGAGAAATTATCACAAGTAGGGACGCAATTGTTTACATCAGTAAAAGAATTGCTCCCGGAATGTTGGAAGAATTTCAGATAAAAAGAGCTGAAACATTACTTGATTGGGGATTATTACCACATCTTGGAAAGAATCCTGAAAATAGAAACGAAAAGGCTTTATTCCTGGGTGAAGCAACATGTAAGCTTGTTGAGTTGAGGCTTAATTTGGTAGCGTCCGATGACAAAGATCATTACGGAAATAAGGTTATAAAATTCGCCGGACAGATGCTGGCCGATCTTTTTAGAACTGCATTTAGAAATCTAGTAAGAGACATGAAATATCAACTTGAAAGATCCGGTCAAAAGAGAGGAATAAATGCAGTTGCTGCAGCAGTAAGACCAGGAATAATTTCTGATAAATTAAATAATGCAATCGCAACCGGAAATTGGGGAAGAGGAAGAGTTGGTGTTACCCAGCTGTTGGACAGAACAAACTATATATCAACTATAAGTCATCTTCGCAGAATTCAATCACCATTGAGCAGAAGTCAACCTAATTTTGAAGCAAGGGATCTTCACTCCACTCACTTTGGAAGAATTTGTCCAGCTGAAACTCCCGAAGGCTCTAACTGTGGTCTGGTTAAAAATATTGCATTATCTTCTATAATCTCGGTAAGTGTCACTGTTTCAGAGATAATCGAAAAACTATATGAATTGGGTGCACATCCTGTTGAAGAGGCTTCTGAAATATTAAGAAAAAATGGTACTAGAATATTTGTCGATGGACGTCTAATTGGATATTATGATAATGGACAGCACCTGACAGATACCTTGAGGAGTTTGAGAAGATCGGGAAAGATACATCCCCATGTTGGAATTTACTATTATTCAAATGAAAATGAAAATGCAACAAAGCGATTGTATGTAAGCTGTAATTCAGGAAGGATACTCAGGCCCCTTGCAATCATAAAGGAAGGTAAGCCGGTTATTACTTTGGATGTTCTAGATCTTATAAAGAGGAACATGAAATCATGGTCTGATTTACTGTGGATGGGAATGATAGAGCTAATCGATGCAAACGAGGAGGAGAATTGTTATGTCTCAATGGACATTAATAGCCTAGAACCAAGTCACACTCACCTTGAAATTTATCCGCCTTCTATCTTGGGAGTTGGAGCTTCTATTATTCCGTATCCAGAACACAATCAGTCTCCAAGGAATACCTATGAAAGTGCAATGGCAAAACAGAGTTTAGGATTTTCTACTCCTTTAATGAACGCAAGTACATATGTAAGACAGCACTTTATGCTGTATCCACAAATTCCAGTAGTAACAACTAAAGCAATAAATCTACTTGGACTGGAAGAGCGTCCGACTGGACAAAATTGTATTGTTACCGTATTACCATATGAAGGATATAACATAGAAGACGCAGTAGTTTTCAATAAGTCATCCGTTGATAGAGGTCTTGGTAGAACCTTTTTCTACAGAGTGTATGAGGCAGAAGCAAAGCAATACCCTGGAGGAATGAAGGATAAGTTTGAGATTCCATCATCTGATGCAAATATTAGAGGATATCGTGGCGAAAAATCATACAGGTTGCTTGAAGATGACGGAGCAATTATGCATGAATCAATAGTAAATGGCGGTGACATTCTCATTGGAAGAACTTCTCCCCCAAGATTTATGGAAGAGTATAAAGAATTTGAAGTAAAGGGTCCATACAGAAGGGATACTTCTATAGGCGTGAGACCTTCGGAAAATGGAGTTGTCGATTCAGTTGTAATGACTCAATCTGTAGACGGTGGAAAGATGTACAAGATCAGAGTCAGAGACATGAGAATTCCAGAAATCGGTGATAAATTTGCTTCAAGACATGGACAGAAAGGTGTTATCGGAATGTTAGTTCCACAAGAAGACCTTCCTTATACAGAAGACGGAATTGTTCCAGATGTTATGATTAATCCACACGCCTTCCCATCAAGAATGACGGTTGGTCAATTCATGGAATCGCTTGCAGGTAAATCTTCTTCACTTAGAGGTAAAGTTGTTGATGGTTCAGCTTTTGTAGGCGAGAAGGTTAACGATCTAAAAGAAATATTAGAAAAATATGGCTTCAAGTCCACTGGAAAGGAAGTCATGTATGATGGACGTACAGGAAGGAAATTCAATGCTGAAGTTTACATAGGTGTAGTATATTATCAGAAACTTCACCACATGGTCGCTGATAAAATACATAGTAGAGCCAGGGGACAGGTTCAGATGCTTACAAAACAACCAACAGAAGGTCGTGCTAGAGGTGGTGGTCTCAGGTTCGGTGAAATGGAAAGGGACTGCTTGATTGCGTATGGAGCTTCAATGATGCTAAAAGACAGGCTTTTAGAAGAGTCTGACAAAGCAGAAGTAAATATCTGCGAACGTTGTGGCTTGCTCGCTTATTATGATATTAAACAAAGAAGGTATGTTTGCAGGGTTTGTGGCGATAGAGCAAAAATTTCATCAGTAGCCATTGCCTATGCATTCAAACTCTTGTTGCAAGAAATGATTAGCCTTAATATTGCTCCAAGACTGATTCCAAAGGAGAAGGTGTAAAGGATGGAAGTCGAAGATACCCTAAAGATTTTGGGAGGTATTAGATTCAGTGTCTTGTCTCCTGTCGAAATACGAAAATTCAGTGTAGTTGAAATCACAGCTCCCGAGACATATGATGAGGACGGTATGTCAGTTCAAGGTGGCCTCATGGATAACAGACTTGGGACACTAGAGCCAGGACAGAAATGTGGGACTTGCGGAAACACCTCAGCTAATTGTCCGGGACACTTTGGTCATATTGAACTTGCTGAAGCTGTATTGCACATTGCATTTGTAGACGACATACACAAACTGCTACTTGTTTCGTGCAGGTCATGTAGTAGGATAAAACTTTCAAATGAAGATTTGGACAAGTATAAGGAGCTTCGCGATACAAAAGCTGCATATGCAGTAATAACTCTTGAAAATATTAAAGAAGAAATCATAGAAAAAGCAAAAAAAGTAAAGATTTGTCCGCATTGTCAAAAGGAACAGTACGATCTTGTGTTTACAAAACCTACTATATTTGTAGAAAAAACTGACATAGGCGAAAACAGGCTCCTTCCGATAACTATCAGAGAACGACTGATGAATATTCCAAATGAAGATCTCGTTTTACTAGGATATGATCCCGAAACGGCAAGACCTGAATGGTTTGTTTTACAAGTATTACCAGTACCTCCAGTTACAGTTAGACCTTCTATCATCCTGGAAACCGGAATAAGATCAGAAGACGACCTTACGCACAAGTTGGTAGACATCATTAGAGTCAATCAAAGGCTGAAAGAAAGTAAA
>VBPX01000107.1 GCA_005877075.1 Nitrososphaerota archaeon
ATGACACTTTCACCTGCTTTGATTTCAATCTTTTGAGGTATGAAATTTGTCACCACAGATGTGGCGTTTCCTTCTCCTGCATGTACCAATTTTGGACTGACTGATGATGGTTGAGCATAGACCGCATTAAGATACACTAATGAGGTTAAAGTACAAACCACGACTAAAGATAAACAAAGTTCGTTTAATTTTCCTGATAACATAACATCTAACCAAAATCGCCTTTATTTAAAGCTCATGAATCTGTCAAGCTCAATATTCAAGAATCCAATTTTTGGCTATTAACTCATTTTTATTCCTTGACCGAGTCTAATCGTAAAGTCATCCCAATTACTGTTACAAAGCATTTTCGCAATAATTTTAATTAAGGTTGTATGCAGACAATTTGAATTATAATGAGCAACTCTGATTTTGATCCTAATAAGTTTAAGGCAAGTCAACGTCAAAGCTGGGATAGTGTAGCCAAAGGATGGCAAAAGTGGTGGAAGACTTTTGAAAGTGGAGCACAGAGGGTGAGTGATAGGTTAGTTGAACTCGCAGAGATTAAACCAGGACAAAGAGTATTGGATTTAGCCACAGGTATCGGTGAGCCAGCCATTACTGCAGCAAAAATTGTTGGTAATGGGCATGTTTTGGCCACCGACATATCTGCACAGATGCTAGCAATTGCAGAGGAGAGAGCGAAATCTCTAGGATTGCAGGATAAAATGGAATTTAGAGAAATTGATGCTGAAAATCTTGATTCGTTACCCAAACTAGCTTTTGATGCAATTCTTAGTCGATGGGGATTAATGTTTCTGCCCAACCCTGAGATCGCCTTGAGAGATATGCAACGCCTATTAGTCTCTAGAGGAAAATTGGCAGCAGCAGTTTGGTCAGAACCAGCCAAAGTTCCAATGATAAATATGTCTATAAGCAGTGTTAGAGAGCAGCTTCAAGCCCCGTTAGTTGGTCAGGGGATTCCCGGTCCATTTAGCTTAGCAGATGTAGATGCACTAAAAAAATCTTTACTCAAAGCAGGATTTATAGACATACAAAGTGAAAGTATTACGGTAACGTTCGAGTTTGATTCTGCTGAACATTATACAACATTTAATCAGGATATTGTTGCACCGATTCGTGTAATGCTAGCTAATGAAACCGAAGAGCGGAAGCAAGAGATATGGGGAGCTGTTAGCGATCAGGCTAGACGGCAGTATGCTGATCCTGATAGTGGACGTGTGAAATTCGATAATGAAGCTATATGTATTGTGGGACGAAAACCGTAAATAACAAAAATAAATTAGGTTATAATGAAGGCTCTCAACATCCAAGCCATCTTTTCATGTTCTTCCATTTTATCAGTAAGAAAGTTAGCCGTTCCTTCGTCATCTAGCTCTTGACATTCGCTAATATTCTTCCTGAGGGTCTTAATTATCGTTTCATGGTCGGATAAAAGGTTCTGCAACATAGTATCCGCATCAGGAAACGAGCCTACATCTTCTTTTATTTGACAAGAATTCATAAATTCTTTTAACGTAGCTCTGGTCTTCCCACCAAGCGCCCTAACTCTTTCCGCAACTTCATCGACTGCGACGGTTATGAGTTCGTATTGTTCTTCAAAAAACTTATGTAGATCATTGAATCCTGGATCTTCAACATTCCAGTGATAATTTCGTGTCTTGGTTAATAATACGTATTCGTCAGCCAAATTGTCATTTAGAATATTCGTAATCTTTTGCAAATTCTCACGCGAGATTCCAGTATCTATTCTATTGAAAATATTCAGTACCTTTGACTTTGACTTGCTCATGTAGCTAATGGACTTACAAAGTATAGATCGGTTGTTACCTCATCCAATCTTTTATCTATTTAAATAATTATGTATAAGATCAACCAATGGCGGTCCAGCAGCATCTTGCTTCAATCATCCAATTTCTTATCGGACTGTTAATTTCTACCTTAGTGATTTACCTGGTTAGTTCCATTACGGGGCATAGAAGAAGCATAAAATTAGCCTTATTTACGGCGATTATAGGTTCAATAGTGTATGGAATTGTCTATCTTTTGTTTGATGGAAATAGTTTTCTTTCCGCAGTCCTAGGTGGGATAGCTTGGCTGTTATCCCTAAAAACTATCTATCACATGGCATGGCTAAAAGCCTTGATAATAACAGTAAGTATAGGGATTATCACATCTATTGTTGGCGTTTTATTTCCGATCGCGATAAGACCTCTTTGATAATAAAAAATCGAATGTAGTTCATTTAATGATAAAAAAATTATACGGTGGACAGTTGCTCTTTAAGAGGATTTGATCAAGAGAATTCTATATCTTTGTTTAAAGTAATAGCTTCCATTTCCCTGATAAGGAAGGTCCATAAGACATACCATTGTGATTGTGAAAATACAACAATAGTAATATTTCCTGTTTATTTCATTATGACCCTTCTGACCATTATAATCTCATCTACGTGCCAGAGTTTGAAAAATTGATAGTTTATGATGCCCAATTTTCTTTGTGAGTCAATAATATATCCTGTATAAAGTCATAAAGATTTTATTATCAGGAGAAAAATATATATATTGTAACATACATTACATTATGTCAGGTGATATGAAAAATTGTGGAGAGATTCATGGGGATTTAGAGATAGAATTTTTGAAGAGATAGATAAGGAATTTTCAGAGGCTGAAGACATGCTGAACAGGATGTTCCGAACAGTAAGAGAATCTGGGTCTAATGTGTCAGAAACATTCCCGTACTATTATGGCTATCAAGTTACTGTAGGACCGGAGGGAAAACCTCACATCCGAGAATTTGGTAACGTAAGACCTTCATCAAAAGGATTGGTCGAACAAAGTACTGCCCGCCAACCGCTTGTAGATACCGCATTCAATGAAAAGGATAATACGATGGTAATTACAGCAGAGATGCCCGGCATAACTAAAGAAGACGTAAAAGTATCGATGGAAGAAGGACTGGTAACAATACACGCAGAAAAAGGTAACAAAAAATATCATACAGAGCTTCCAGTAGATAAAGAATTAGATGCCGATTCTACAAAGGCCAGCTACATAAACGGAATATTGGAATTAAAGATACAATCCAAAAAAACTCTAAAGTCAAAATCCAAGGAAATAAAAGTTGAGTAGGAGCATAACCTACTAAACCATTTTTCTTTTTTAATATTATCGAGGTATTTTTAGATGTCGGATAATAGTAGTAACCAAGTATCCTTGAAAATTGGAGAGAGCAACTCTGAATTAGGAAGCCCTGAGATGTATCATACTAAATTTGCAGTTTCTTTGGATGGTAAATCTTCGATATCATCAAATTTATTAAATTCGATCATAAGAGAAGATCAATCAAAGCCTATTCCTAGTAGAATAGATTATAATTTTTTCAATTATTGTTCTACCTGTGAATTGAAATATCCAAAACAAGTCTTGCGTTGTAAGGATTGTAATCAAAAAGTTAGAACTAGACCATGGCATCGTTCTAAAATAATAGATCATAAGAGAATTTAATAAAATATATAAGAGAATTTAATAAAATATATTACCTAAATCTATATTAATCCCAATTTAATATCAATATGAATTTATGATATGAATGTAAATGTAATTATTAATATCAAGTAAATTCTTTTAATAATGGCAGTTTTGATTGTTACGTTGACAGTCTTTTTTTTGCAGTATGCTTTAAGGACATAAGACAAAGGATAGAAACAAACCAATTCTATATGCAGATAAGTTAAAGATATTTACAAGATTTTAGAAATTCACTTAATTATGTACATCAATATGAACTAATTTGATAGGATCAGTTATTTACTATATGTCCAACCTACTCAGATATATGAAAAAAATAATCAAAGTCATATTTCCCGATATTAATAGAGAAGTTTCAATAGAGCTTGACAATTCGCGTTCGCCAAATACTGTAAAGGCAATACTTGAAAATCTACCCATTAAAGTTAATATCAATAGATGGGGCGATGAGCTATATACTGAAAAGACTAAAATTATCGAGGAGGAAGAAGACGCGAAAAAAGAAGTGAATTTGTTAGATGTTGCATATTGGCCGGAAGGGAATGCATTATGTTTATTTTATGGACCTACTCCTATTAGTAAAGAGGGAAAAATATTTGTCTACTCTCCTGTGAATATAGTGGGAAGAATTATTGTGCATAATAATGAAAAAGATGATGTTTTAGAAAAGGTCATAAACAGTACAAGAGTAATCTTCAAGTAAATCGAAATATTGGTGTGGTTTTGACTCATAATTTTAGATTTAAACTAACATGAAAAATCCTCTATAAATCAATCTACCAATTGCAATATCTGAATCCTTGAGTTCCTTGTATCTGTTATGTAAATATCTCCTTTATTATTCACGGCAATATCTTCAGGCTTGTGTAATTGTTGAGGACCATTGCCATCCGATCCCCAACCAGACAAATAGTTCCCTGTATTATCAAACATCTGAACTCGAGAATTTATTTTATCTACAACATATACACGATTATTAATATCAATTGCAATGCCAAGTACAGTTTCAGAGAATTGATCTCTCCCCGTTCCGAAAGTTCCCCACTGTCTAACAAAAGAATCGTTACTATCAAATACCTGAACTCTGAAATTTTTTATATCCGTGACGTAAATATTGTTACTAGCATCTATAGCTATACCATGAGGAGTATTAAATTCACCTGAACTCATACCCTTTGATCCAATTGTTTCTATGAAGGTACCATTATCATAGAATTTTAGAATCTGGTTTCCATTTGAATCTGTCAAGTAAACGTTGCCAAGAGAATTTACTGCAATTTGATGCGGAGATCTCAACAAGTCACGGCCCCCTGTATTATTATATCCCCATTTTGTTATGAAGCTCCCGTTTGAATAAAATTTTTGAACTCGATGATTTTTGAGCTCGACTGTATAAACAAATTTTCCTTCAGGATCTACTGTAACGTCATGTAAACCCAAAAATTGTCCGTCATTACTTCCTTCAGAGCCCCAACTTGTAAGAAAAGTACCGTTTGGAGCAAATTTTTGCACGCGTTTATTCCCCGTATCTCCCACGTAGATATTACCAAAATGATCAACTGTAAGACTGTGAGGAAAAGTAAACTGTTCGTTTTCAATGCCTTTCGTACCAAGCTGTTTTCTATATTTAAGTTCTGTTCCCTGTGAGTAAGCATCAGTGCAGCACCACGTATTTTGAAAAATAAATATTTCAAACAAAGTGAGAATAACTAAATAAGATATTATTTTTTTTACTTTAGACATAGAATAGTAAAAATTTGTTATTGAAAAATAAATGTCTTGCTTTGTATTCCCTAAATACATCACTAAAATTGTATGTTCTAGAGTTCAAGATTACTCTTGAAAAGTAGATACTTTTTTTGGTACCTAATTAAAAATCAACAATCTGAATTAGGTGAGGTATAAAGAGGCAGATCACATTCTTCACATTTATAGTATAGAATATCAAAATCAGAGCATAAGCTCATGATATCATGACATCTAGGACATTCAATTTCGTTTTCAAGAGAATTCACAATCAAGTTTTGCTCGATATTTTTTTCCAACAGAAATTGCGTCAATTTTGAGTTAGATCCGACCTTCATGGTCAATCTATTATTCTATACACAATATATTATAAAAGAGCTATCAGAATTGACGAAACTTTGATATTAATGGGTGAATACAGCGTGTTATTCGTAATGACGAATAAACGGTCCATCAAACAATCACACGAAGTATATGAGAATTCCATAAACAGAGAACAAGATAACAATTTCATACTATTATTATTAATTCAATTTAATTTCGTATCAATTTGGCGAGCCCAACGGTGCAATGCTTAAATACCTATTCAGCGTATATATAAGTACTTAAAACGTTATAATGTCTAAAGTAATTACGTGTTCAACGTGTAATATAGGAGAAAATCAGATGGTTACTGATCTGGAATCTGGTGAAATTGTGTGTGGTAATTGCGGAACAGTCGCTATCGATGGAATAGAGGAAAGTGGAAGAGAATGGAGAAATTTCAATGATCATGAAAGCGATAAGTCTAGAATAGGATTGCCTTTTTCTCTCGCAGTGCATGATATGAACTTGTCAACTATTATTGGTAAGACAAACAAAGATTCTACTGGCCAATTAATAGATTCTGGAATGCAAGCCAGGATGAATAGATTACGTATATGGAATTCACGTACTCTGTTTCATGATAGCTCTTCACGTAATTTTACAACAGCGTTCATGTTGTTGGACAAATTGAAGGATAAATTAGGCATTACATCTTCAGTAATTGAAAAAACCGCCTACACATACAGAAAGGTTCAAGAGGATGGGTTAATAAAAGGAAGAACTATAAGCGCTGCTCTTGTTGCATGCCTTTATTTATCATGCAGAGAAATGGGAGTGTCCAGAACTATTGATGAGCTTGCTGTAGCCAGTAATATCAGAAGGAAAGCCATCACAAAAATCTATAGGGATATTGTCTTCTACCTAGAGCGAAAGATACCACAAATAGACTGTTTCCAGTGCATAGAAAAGATTGCAAGTAAATTAGAATTAAGTGAAAAGACAATAAGACATGCAAGAGATCTTTTAAAGAAGGTTCTTGAACTAGAATTTTCTGCAGGAAAGGATCCTATGGGATTTGCAGGAACTGTGTTGTACGTGTCACTACAAATGGACGGAATAACAATAAAGCAGTTAGACATCGCAAATGCTGCAGAAGTTACGGAAGTGACAATCAGAAATCGAGCGAAACAGCTAAAGAATCAACTCCATTTGATTTGATCCAAGTAAGAGATTACAAAACGAAGATTCTAATTTGATATTTTGTTTCAGTATTAGGCTCCCAATGTCTTTACTTTAAAAGCTGTCAACTCTCATATCAACGTCATACCAAAAATATTTTTAATGCTTTGAATGATAATAACATACATTGGTAAATAAAGATGTGGATATTCTATTCGCACTGTATGATATTTACGATCGAAACAGAGATTCAATACTTTGGTTTCTAGAAGAATTCAGTGCCAATAGTTATGAAGAATATAAGCAAAAATATCATGGTGTATCAAAAGATAGGTCTCATTTTATTCGGGTCTGTGGCTTTTTTGAGCTATCAGGTACATTAATAAAAAGACGATTAATCCATTCTGATATTTACTTTGATGTTTTTAACCCCAATCCTTTCTGGCAGAAGGCTAAACCCATTGTAGATGGAATGAGACATACACGTCCTTATATTTACGAGAATTTTGAACTATTAAATGAAATGAAGCTAAAGTGGAGTAGGAAAAGAACAAAAAATAAGAAATAATAATGTGGCAATTAAAAAATATTAAAATAGATTATTGCGACCTTACATATTTTTAATTGTTAGTCTACCTCTGTATTATCAGATAGTTTGTCAATCCATATAGGTTGTTCTGGTTGGAGTTACTCAAGTCCCATAGCAAAAGGTGGATGGACTAAAATATTCTATCCTGATCATAAGATGCTACGTTCTATGAAAAATTCTACAAGTATATGACAAAGGAAACATTTGTTTCAATTTCAAGGGCAACCACAACTAATTTTCAATTTTCCGTTAAGGTCCCCGAAACAATAACTCACGATAAAGGCTTGGACGTAAATAAGGGAGCGATAAATAATTTGGAAGAATTCCTTGAAAAGATTTCTCCTTTAAAAATTAGCAATAAATTGGGCGCAGTGATTATTCAGCTGCCTCCTAGTTTTACAGTTAAAGAATTTAGAAACATTGAAGAATTTTTAGATAGACTTCCAAATGGGTATGATTTTGCGGTTGAATTTAGACATCCTTCGTGGGATACTGAGGGACCATGGGAATTGTTAAATCATTATAATATAGCGGCAATCATGACTGATTCACCAGCACAAGATAAACTCCAATATCTTTCAGGAGTAATAGTAACTGCTAATCACAGTTTTATTAGGTGGCATGGAAGAAATGCAAAATTTAGATACAATTATCTTTACTCTAATGAGGAATTGAATCCATGGGTTAGCAAAGTTAAGAAAATATCTACGGAGACAACAGTTGTAAGAGGCTATTTTAATAACCATTACGGTGCCAAGGCCGTTGCAAATGGTCTTGAATTTAAAGAAATGGTTGGGGAAAGCTTATCAGACAGAGAAAGAGAGATGAAGGAAAAAATTAATGATTTTTATAGATCAAAGCAATTAGTTTTTGACAATGGATATGTTAAAAATAACAAACTGGATATTCTGTAATGCTTATGCATAACTGCGAAATATCTCAAGTGGTAAAAAACCTGAATTCACATTTAAGTCTGTTTAAATTTGTTAGGTAAGAAATTCTTTCCTAAAATATTCTAACTTTGGTATTAAGTCATATCTCTTTATGTTTACACCACAATGATTGGCATAGGTTTTAACATCGTCTCTGTCTAGACTCTTAAGGTTCAATATATTGTAAATCTATATTCCATTTGATTCTTATTGTATCGAAAGTGATCCAATTTTAACATTAATTTTTATTCTCGTGTAAAAGTACATCTTTATCCTTCTCAGATTGGACATTTTGATATGTTAGAATTAATAGAATATGATGTATTATGTTAAATGACTCTGAATAAGGAAAGAAAAAAGATGCCCTTAATGCTTGAAAATTCAGAAAAGAATTGTCCTGTACCTGTGTTCTGTCATGTCGATTTGACAATATTATCTATTACTCACTCGACTGGTGGGAGCACGGTTGTTTCTTGTTCCACGAAACTTGCTCGCATCAGCATTTAAATTTTGCTTAAGTTAGATCATGAAAATTTATTTATGTTTTGCTATTCAATAGCATTACCAAACGGATATTGGAACTGGAGGGTCTGTAGATTTGCCTGCATGTCTAATCTCGCCTTC
>VBPX01000009.1:0-23452 GCA_005877075.1 Nitrososphaerota archaeon
ACTGAATCTATAAATATTTACTTGTACTTTCACAATAGGTAGTGATGGAAGATATTATCAGAATTTAGCGGATTTTTGTTCTATGTTTTGATGGCAATAGCTTGGATCATGACAGGTTACACATTAAATTTTAATTATTTGAGCTATATGTCAATTAAGAATTCAGAAAATCAGAAAATTAAGGAGAAAATGAAATACACAATTGAAACTTGCCCGCTGGTAACAATTCAATTGCCAATTTACAATGAAAAATACGTAGCCACGCGTCTTATCAACGCAATCTGTGGAATGGATTTTCCAAAGGAAAGAATGGAAGTACAAGTTCTTGATGATTCCGATGATGAAACTTCAGACATCATTGAAACTTTGGTTGATGGTTATAAGAAAATTGGATTTAATATTGCCGTTTTTCATAGATTAAATAGATCTGGTTACAAAGCTGGAGCTCTAAAAGAAGGATTGAAATTCGCTAAGGGCGAATTTATTGCAATATTTGATGCAGACTTTATTCCTTCCAGTGATTTTTTAAGAAAGGCACTCAGATATTTTGACGATTCCAAAATTGGACTTGTCCAAGGGAGGTGGGGTCACATTAATGAAATGTATTCAATTCTGACAAAAGCTCAGGCAGTATCCTTGGATTTCCATTTTCTAATAGAACAAAAGGCCAAAAGTCTTTCACACCTTTTCATGAATTTTAATGGTACTGCCGGAATCTGGAGGACTCTCTGTATAAAAGACGCAGGAGGATGGCATACAAGTACGCTAGTTGAAGATTTGGATTTGAGTTTCCGTGCGCAGATGAAGGGTTGGAAATGCATCTTTGATGAAGATCTGGTTGTAAATGCAGAACTGCCTGTACAAATGAATGCAGCAAAACGTCAACAATTCCGCTGGGCAAAAGGTTCGATACAAGTAGCAAAAAAACTTTTGATCATTCTATTATCCCAAAGAAAACTTCCCATTGACACTAAAATTCAGATATTCATTCAATTAACTAAGCATATTATTAATCCTCTATTTTTGACACAATTTCTGATATTCCCTATTCTACTTATGATGAATTATCAGATATATGATACTGCGTGGGCCCCCGCAATCGGCATTGTTGCGTATCTTCTCTTGGGTCCTGCGACCTATTTGATAATGATTAGAAAAATTTGGCGAGAGAATTGGAGAACAAAAGCACTCCAATATTTATTCATGATATTCTATGCAAGTGGAATTTCCATTAATAATTCAGTAGCGATATTTGATGCAATTGTTGGAAGGAGGAATGAATTTTTGAGAACACCAAAATTTGGAATTATGGAAAAAAATCAAGATTGGCGCAATAATAAGTATGTATTACCTTTTACAAAAACTACTTTGTTAGAGATCTTTTTTAGTATTTATGGCTGCATTACAATAGCCATATCTTTGTTATCAGGAAACCCTATATTTGTTCCATTAATCGCATTACAAACAATAGGATTTATCTACGTAGCATACCTTAGCATTATCCAATCGAATAATAATAAAAATAAAACCAGTCTCTATTTGGGACTATCAACTAAATATAATATGCAAAAGATGTAGACGTGCTGTATAGGGATCTTAGTTAAAAATAAAAACCGTCGACCTAAATTGTGATGCTGTCGCGTGTCCACACGGCAATGCATTATGATAGGCTTGGGAATACTTAATTATTTGAAACTTCAATTTGTGTAATCAAACATTACACCCAGCATTTACTGCAAATAATAACGATTTGAATATTACTAAAGCAAAAAGCTAGATTCAATGGCCTAACGATTTGTGGGAGTGATTGAACATAATAATGATAGTGTATACATCAAACTATATTACTCCTGCTTCTCTTAGTTTATTTGGCAGATAAATATCAGCCAAATATTTGAATCCATATTTGAAGAATGCGTCCAATTCGCATTTCTCTTTTCTTTCTAGAAATAAATTCAATTCTTTCTTCCATCGTTTATCCTGAAGCCATGGTTTTTTCTTCATATCATTTGCCCTGTTTATGTCTTCTGGAGTTGCAGCAAGTCTAGCAACTTTTGGTATGTTATATTCATAAATATCTGAAAACATCATTCCTAAAACCTTTGAATTTGGTGTTACCAATCTATCGCTGTCATAACTTAAAGATTCGCTTCCAATTTTGTAACGTAAGGCAATACCCAGTCCCCATGGATCTGCATCAGCGAAGATAACAATAGGTATCTTCCATTTTTCATTTAACATTTTAACCATCATTCTTGTAGCCCTATCCGGCTCACCGGATCCTGTCAATAATATTGCATTATATTTTTGAATGAAGCCTGATTTTCTGATATTGTTCAGAACCGTATCTTTCTCAACCACCATCACAAAATCTGCCTTTACTTTTACAATTTCAAGATCGCGAATATTAGTAGGTATAAGTTGAGATGTTGCCCTGCTTCCAAGATTACAATCAATCAAATCACCACCCACGCTAAGTGTGATGGGCCCCGAAATCATTCCTTTTGGTTTGGAGGTAACAGAAAATTCCTCCCTTGGAACATTTGTCAAAAGTTCAATTGCTTTTATTGCGTCATCGGAATCATCCTGACCGTTCCAAAATTTTTGTTGATTTTTTTCATCACCAACAGTGCTTAAAGTTGCATAATACATGCCTCTTATAGTACTCTCCATTTCTTCGTCCAACAATTTTCTTATTGCATTTGCCATGACCAAGTATTGTGCAAAAGTAGGTATTTTTTTTGAGCTGTTTGGACCAATCTGAACTGTCTTGTTACCTATAGTCAGCATTCTCTTATCATCGGACCAAACCGTGTTATCGTACCCAACTTTTGGGATTTCAAGACTTGGCATAATGCCTTCAACAAGAATATCGTCACCAACGTCTTTCATTATGTTCCTAATCTTATTGATTATTTCTTTATGGCGTCTATCTTTTGGAGCCATGTTCACTTACAATTAAGTTTTTTTAGTAACTTTGCGCGACACATTAATTTTGGTTAGTTTTATTTTGTTACCATGTTTCGAAATGCCGTTCCGTGTATCAAAATTATTGAGTGTGGTTTCATTTCCATCAAGGTTGTTGTCGATTTTCTTTTTTTTGGTTACTTGAATTTTGTTATTATCCGAATCTGATATTATCTGTTTAGCGATATTTGTTAATTCACCACTAACGAATTTTTCTGCCATAATTTGGAAGGCTTTAGATAATTTTTTTGAATCAATTTTTATTGATTCTGATATTGCGTCAACTATGAAGGGAATATAGTGTTTATAGAGTCTTAATTTATTTTCGTCCTCCTTTATCTTTAATTCTCTTCTTATTTGGGCACTAACTTTTCTATAAAGATCTGATAAGCATGATTTCATATATTTTTTAAGATCACCTTCTGAGGCGATGCTTTCTTTTCCCGCTGTCTTATACGGTATCTTAGTTGAACATATATGAAAGAAAATATGGATTGGGAGATATTCTACGGTCCGGTCAGATTTTGTTTCCACATTTGAAAATTGTTCCTTAACTACTTTTTTTGAAATTCCCATTTTATTAATTCCTACTTCTGAAATTACTTCTCGTGCAACATCAGAACCTTCATCATATAAAAGGGGGATTTTATTGGCAAATCTAAACAGCTTGAATGAGGGTATGTCACCACCATATGCAATTCCACATTCTACTATTGTTGGCCTATTATTTACAACGCATATCCTTGAAGAATAAGCAGTTAATGCAGGTTTCAAAATCTTGGCAGATAAATGAGATTGACTTCCAGAATTAGTCATTTCTTTATTCAAAATAATTGAATACTCTGAAGTCATACCAACACTAAGGATCTTTTCCCCTATTGGACTCAAATGGTCGGTATTTGGAGATTGAAATTTTGTATGTTTACAAATATTCACTACTTTAATCAATTCGTGTTCGTCATGCCTGTCTGCCTGTTTTACGGCAAGTCCTGCTTTCATTATTATTTCCTTAGCCTTATCGTTAGACATTTTTTGAAATGAATTGCACAGTATTCCTTGCAATGTAGTCTTTTGATTCATAAAATTTAAAATGGCTTTCTTTAAGGTTTTAAGGTCCATGTCGGAAGGATGTGGTAATACTTCTCTTGATGGGACTGGCATAATCTCTGTTCTTCTTTTAAACGTTACCTTTCCTTCATCTGTTTCAAATACAATGATCGCATATGGATTTACTATACTTGTTTGACTGATATAATCATAGATCTTATTTTTTGTTACTGGTGATAGTTTTGCGCGCAATACCGCTTCAACTTTAAAACCAGATTCACTTTCTATTTGTGATTCTTCATTTCTAACATTCTTCTTAAAGAGTGTGATTGGTTTATTTGTTCCTATATCTGTTCTGAGATCAAAATAGTACTCTGATTCTTCATCTGATTTTGACCATACTCGCAGTGGATGATCAGTATCCTTAGTTGAAAAAGCTGCTATCATCTTCAAGCCAACTCCAAAAAGACCTCTTTGTTGTTTTTCAACATATTTTCCAGAAGTTAGGAATGAGCATACAGCGACGGGAACTTTCTCTGATGGTATTCCAATCCCATTATCCTTGCAAGATATGGTCCATAGATCATTATCAGGATCAAGGAGCTTTAACCGTAAATGGATACTAGGTAATATGCGATTTATTTCACAGGAATCCAATGAATTTTCTATTAACTCTCTTACTGACATGTATAGAATACGTTCACCAGTGAAGCCAGCCAATGCAGAATTATCGACGAAAAATTCTGATTCTGCTTTTTTATCATAATGGATTTTTGTTTTTTGCTTTTGAGGTATTTGTAAAATAGTTTTAACCTGTTTTGTTCCTTTCTCTAAGACTTCAGTTGTAACTTTAGATGTCAATTGACAAAGTTTGTATGTTACTAAATTTAACTTTTTATGAAAAAACACTCATATCGTAAGTGTATCAAATCAAATAAGCTCAAATTGTGGAGCCATATGGCGTTGCCTCACCTTTTAATTCGATTAGTTTGTGAGAGGAGAATTGTAACAAAAGCCTTTTTTTACCTTTAAGAATCACTATAAAATCAGAACCCGTACCAACGATTTCACCACCAAAAAGGTCCTTGATATTCATCTTACATGATATTTACTTATCACATATTAATATTGACCGCATCCACTTACAGTATTTCAAAGAGTATTATTTTAGGTAAAAAATAATAATTCCTAATTACATTCTTACCTAGTTTATGGATACTGAAAGTAAGATTGACCTAATCTTGAGAGAACCAACAGAAGAGATAATCGAAGTCGAGGAATTGACGCAAATTTTCAAAACTAATTCAAAACCCCGACACTATATCGGATTAGAAATTTCTGGAAAACTTCATCTGGGAAGTCTGATTTTAACCGGTTATAAAATAAATGATTTCATTAATGCTCACGTAGACTGTAATGTATTTCTTGCAGATTGGCACACGTACATTAATAATAAATTAAACAGTAATTGGGAGAAAATAATTGAGGTTTCCAAATACTATGGCGAAGCGTTCAAATTTTTTTGTCCTGGTGTTAATATCATTTTAGGGTCATCACTTTATGACAATTATGATGACTATTGGAAAAATTTTATGATCTTTAGCAAGCATATGACATTGTCACGAACGTTGAGAGCTCTAACTATCATGGGGAGGACAGAAAAAGAAAAACTTGATTTTTCACAATTGATGTATCCTTCAATGCAATCTGCTGATATCAAGGCGTTAGACTTGGATATTGTCCATGCAGGAATGGATCAAAGAAAAATACACATGCTGGTTAGAGAAATTTTTCCTAAATTAGGATGGAAAGTACCAGTGTCCGTCCACCAACATCTACTACCGGGTCTCACAGAACCTACAAAATTTGGATTGGGAGAAGGCGACGAACAGGATTATAGGATATCTAGCAAAATGAGCAAAACTAATCCATTAGGTGCTGTTTCCATTCATGATAACGAAAGTACAATTCAGAATAAGATATCGAGAGCTTATTGTCCGATTGGTGAGTCAGAAAATAATCCCATACTAGAGATCACAAAGTATGTGATTTTCCACAAATTTCCCGAATTTCAAATAGAAAGACCTAGTAAATACGGTGGAAATTTGGTTTATAATGATTATAAGAAACTTGAATATGACTATATTCAGAAAAAGATCCATCCAAAAGATTTGAAAGATTCCGTTTCTATTTATTTGAATAAAGTGATAGAACCCATCCGTAATCATTTTAAGAATATGACTATCCTGGAAGATCTTTAATATTATATCCATAACTCCAAAGGAATAAATTAATATTATTTACCATATTCATAATATTTTGAATAACACTTGTGATATTCTTATCAAAAATGGAAATGTGATTATTCCTTTTAATGGTATTGTTAAAACCAATATTCTCATTGAAAATGGAAAAATAAAAGCATTAAAAAAAACGATCGGTAATGTTAGCACTGATAGGGTTATTAATGCAGAGGATAAATACATTCTGCCAGGCATAATTGATCCTCATGTCCATTATGGAGTTTTTACTCCCATAGAAAGTGCTGCAAAAACTGAATCCATGTCCGCTGTAACTGGAGGAATAACCACAATCATGCGTATGATCAGATTAGACGGTAGTTACAGAAAGATTGTGAATCATCTTGAAGTAAGCAGGAGAACACACATTACTGATTATGCAATACATGCTTCAATTCTAGATCCTAGTCAAATTAAAGAGATGAGTTTCTTAAAGAGTATAGGGATTAATTCTTTTAAAATATATATGAATTTAGGGTCTGAGCTAAAAAAAATTTTGGCTGATTTGGATCCGGGTGATACCTCTCTTAAAGAAATTGAAGTTGATATGTCTGATGGATTACTAACTGAAATTATTAAGATGGGATCAGCCTTAAATTCCATAATATTGGTGCATGCGGAGGACCATGTAGAGTGTTCCAGAAAAATGATAGAAATGCGTAAGAGGAATGAACAAGTGAGTTCAGACCTTCTCAAGTTATGGTCATCTTTAAGACCAGAATCATCGGAGGTTAACTCAATAAAAAAAGTATTGAATATCGCTTTGGATTACGAACAAAATCTCTACTTTGTCCATATCGGTTCATCACAAGCTCTAAATGAAATTTACAGAAATAAAAAATTACATCAAAACCTAAAGATTTGGATTGAAACATGTCCCCACTATTTAACGCATACTACCGATTATGATAATATAAAGGGAAAAGTAGTCCCACCCTTGAGATCAAAAGGAGATCTTGTCGAGCTATGGAATGCCATAAAATCTGGTATCATCGATACTATTGGAACAGATCATGTAGCCAATGATTTGGAAATAAAAAAGGCTAGGGGAAACTTTTGGAATGTGCCTTCAGGATTTTCAGGACTAGGTACAATGCTCCCAGTAATGTTAAGTGAAGGGGTAAATAAGAAAAGTATTGATCTAGTAAGAATTTCTGAAATTTGCAGCGCTAATGCTTCAAGAATATTTGGATTTTTCCCACAAAAAGGTACGATTATGGAAGGATCAGATGCCGATCTCACAATTGTGGATATGGAAAAGGAACAAAGGGTAAGTTCTGATCTGTTAAATTCTCATTCTGACTATACGATATATGAAGGTTGGAAGCTTAAAGGATGGCCAGTTATGACTATTGTGAGAGGAAAGGTGGTAATGGAAGATGGAAAGGTGGATCAGAAAAATATAGGTCATGGTAAATTTATTGAAACTACAAAGACTAGGAAAGATTTTAAAAATTAGATAGATGAATTCATGATATAGGGGAGCCACAAATCGTTTAAATTACTATCGCGATCAATATTTACAGTTTTTGAAGAATATTGTAGAAGTGCAAAATGTCAAGAAATACTTTCCAATCAAAACAAATATGTTCTCATCTTTCAATTTGGGGAAAAGAAATTATAAAAAAGTATTGGATGGTGTAAGCCTGCTCATACCAGAAGGAAGGGTTTCTGTATTGGTAGGAGAATCAGGTTCTGGAAAGACCACATTGGCCAGAATTATCTTGCGTGCGACTGATCCAGATTCAGGATCAATAATTTTTGACGGCAATGATATTACCAAAAAAGCCGGTCAAGACCTCAGGAATTTTCGCAAACAGGCACAAATGATTCATCAAGATCCCTATAGCTCACTTAATCCATTAATGAAAGTATTCGATATCATAAAGGAACCGATTGATATTTTTTATAAACAGTATTCAAAAGAACAACGAATTAAAAAGATCCTTACTGTACTGGATGAGGTGTATCTTAAGCCATCCTCAGAATTTGCTGAAAAGTATCCTCATATGTTATCCGGCGGAGAAAGACAACGAGTTGCTATTGCTAGATCCCTAGTTATTGAACCGAAGTTGATTATTGCAGATGAACCTGTTTCTATGCTTGATGTTTCAATTAGAGCACAGATATTAGACATACTAAGACAGTTAAGTATCAAGCGTAAAATAACGATTTTTTACATTACGCATGATCTGATAACGTCAAGATACATCGGAGACGAGATTTCTGTTATGTACGCTGGCAATATTGTTGAAACTGGGCCTATAAATGAAATATTGTCCAATCCACTTCATCCCTATACTCAAGGGTTGTTGGATGCCGTATCTGAGCCTAAATTTGAGAATATTGATAAGGAAAAAATAATTAGAATAAAAAATTTTGATTCAATCGCTTCTGAAAGCGGTTGTAAATTTATCAATAAATGCCCATATAGTATGGACATATGTAAGAATGAACCAAAATTGAAACGAATAGAAAAAAATCATAATGTATCGTGTTTTATATATGATAAGAAATGAAAATTTGATATTAAGAGATAATGATGATGATGATAATAATTATTAACTTGGGCCTTACAAAATTAGTTTCTAAATATAGGACTACATCAATTGGGTCATACTAAATTTATACCCAAAAAATAAAAAAACGAAGGGGTATTGTTTCTAAGGACAGCCTTCCATCTTTTGTATAAAGTAGCCGTCTTCTTGTATGTTGTTTTCGATTACTTTAGGTGCTTCTTGCACGTGACAAAACTGACATTCTTCTTGCGTCATTTTTTGTCCTCCTTGACCGGCATTTTCTAGATATTGCTTTCCATATTCTATCGCTTTTTCATGCGGAGTTGAAGCTTCCACTATAACGTCAAAATGCATAATCTTTCCATCTTTTTTTGTTACATATGTATCGTATACTGCACATTCCATGCCAATAAGGTAATAACAATCTCTATTTATTCTATTTCACTCCACAGAAAATGGGAATATTCCAAAATCTGCTCATGATTATTATAGTCCGCTCTAATCATAATGATCGTGGATTTAACTAAAGAAGAAGAGGAGGCGCTTGATGGGAAGTATGGTCAATCAATTTCAATAGCGTACAAGATATTAGTGTCTATAGGCAAAGCAACCGATGCAGAAAGATTAATTCCGGTAGACTGGGTCCACCTTTCAGGTGTAAATTACAATACGATAGGTGCAGCAGGAGTTAATTTTCTTAGGAAATATAGTCAAGAAACACGCTTTTTGGTCCCTACTACAATAAATCCAATGGGATTTGACAGTCATAAACAAACGAATCTATCTGAAAATTTCAAAAGCCAACAGGATCAAATAGTCAATGCCTATGAGAAAATGGGAACAATTCCTTCTTTTTCTTGTATTCCGTATGAACTATTTCAATTACCAGAGAGGGGACACAATGTTAGTTTTGCAGAAAGTAATGCAGCAGTGATAGTAAATTCGGTATTTGGTTTACATACCAATAAAGAAAGCTCTCTCAGCGCGTTGGCAAGCGCCGTCACCGGAAAGGCCCCTTATTCTGATCTTAGAATTAGTAATTTAAGAGATCCAAAAATCGAAATTGAAATAGATACAGAGCTCAACACAGAATTGGATTACGGAGTTTTGGGATATTTTTCTGGCAAGTCTGTAAAAGAAAGCTGTGTTTCTTTTGGGGCTCACATAAATAACATTGACATGTACAAGGCTAAATCCCTCGCAGCTGCGTTGGGTACTTCCGGTGCGTGTGGAATGTTCTCTAATAAGGAAATAACTGGTGAGAAGATATCATTTGGCAGGGAAGAAGAAAATTCAGTTATGGATGAACTGAATACTTCCGAATCTGGAGACATCATAGCGTTAGGGAGTCCTCAACTTGGAATGTACGAATTAAGTTTATTATCAGATATGATTGGTAATAAGAAATTTTCCAAACAATGTATGATCTTTTGTCCTCGTTCCATTTACGAAAAGGCTTCAAATTCTGGAATCGTGCAAAGACTCGAAAATGCAGGGGCAAATTTAATCTGTGATGCTTGTACTTGTTTATCGCCTTTAATTACGCCTGAAGAATTTGACGGTGTCATAACCAACAGCGTCAAAGCTGCTCACTATCTCAATAAATCTAATCGAGTATCAGTTTGTCTCAATGATGTAAGATCTATAGTTAAGGAATATACAAGGTAAAGAAGTGTACCATGGTCTACTCTCTAAGGTGTAAAGTAATTGTAAGTGGAAACGCGAGAGGTATGATTCTGGCAACAAACCAACCCATTAACTTCTTATCTTCGGTGGATCATTCAACTGGAATGATAATTGATAAAAATCACGACTTATGTGGTCATTTTCTTAAGAATCGTGTATTGGTATTTCCGTACGCCGTTGGAAGTAGCGTCGGTTCTTATTCGATTTTTGCGTTAAAATCCAATGGGGTATCACCATTAGGAATCATATGCACCTCAAAGACCGATATAACAACTGCTTCAGGTTGTGCAATTGCGGATATACCTCTTCTTGAACTTTACACGGATCAAGAAATTCCAGAATTTCAGAAAAACGTCGAAGGGATAATAGATGGAAATTCAGGTGTCCTACAAATCAAAAGGATTTAATTCAATTGTCCAATTTCATTGAAAAGGTGCATGGCATTTGACGGGCGAACGGATCCAGATTATGGGGATGAAGATAAAAGCCCATGCACCATCATGAATTCCATAATTTTGAACATGGAACTTGGTTAAAAATTAGTAATATTACATTTTGTTGAAGATACAAATTTTTTTATAGAATTATAAAAATAGTCTTAATCTTAGAGCAAAAAGATTTATTAAGTGCAAACTTCGACAAGTTTTGTGTTTAGGTACATTTCTGTTGTGTTACTTGCTACGCTAGTGTTAACAGTATTTTTTTCCGTTCACTACTCATTTGCGAAAAAAGTCGAATGCGAGGATAACTACACGGATATGAAGTGGGATCCAAAAAACCACGACCCTAATCATCCATCCGAGAAGAAATTCAAGAATTTAGCTTACAGCGGCAGCCTGTGCGAGCTCACAAAGTGCATAGACCAGGAGGAATGCACAAACCACGACGCAGTCGACTGGCAAAAGTTCAAGAGCTCGTTTGCATATCAGGGGACTGCGGAAGACCAGAAGCAATGTCTGACAAAGGCGAATAAAGATGGTAACGGACAGAACGGCCTTGTTGGCTACGAAATCCTTTCTTGCGGAATAAACAATTATAAATAGAATAACACTAAAATAAAAATGCCCTACTTGCGATTATGAGAAGAACCGTTTTTACATGAGAATGATGTGCAAGTAAACCCAAACCCAAGCCCAAATTCATCTGTCCAGTCTGCAAGAAAAATCACAAAAAGATGTTTGGAATGGAAATAATGAGGAATGCATGTTAAAAACATCGTAATGTAAAGACCGGCCTTAGCTCAGCTTACTGACTGACTACAATCTTTATAATAAATAGCAAGACAGAGAAATGAAAGGTATGGATGAAAAAATTCGTCATAGAATTCAGGAAATAAAACTCTTGTTAGCAATGTCGGGTTTTGAAGATTTTTATGATGATGAGGAGATTGAAAGAATTGCACGTTTACCTATTGAGTTATCCTTGCCTCTATTAACCCAATTATCGATATGTGCAAATACAGTTTCAAGGGAAGTTAGAGAAGAAGAAAAAGAAGAAAAACAGAAATTCCAAGAGGAGAATATTTGATCTCTGCTGTATGCGTATAAGCATTGACCTTTTTCTAATCTGAGGAGTAATTCCTCAAATCCCAATTATAGTTGAGGAGTAATTCCTCAAATCCCAATTATAGTTTAAAATATAATTTTTAAACTATTGTGCTTAATTTGATTTACTTCATTTAAAGCCTTCACACCTGAAGTTTTAATTATTCTTAAATTCCATGAAAGTTGAATGTCATTAGGGGGAATTACTGTTGCAATAACTTCAAGTCGAAGAGCATTAGAACTTGCGACCATAGTTCAAAAATTTGGAGGAATTCCATACGTAGCTCCAACAATAGGAATTGAAAATAAAATTTTATTGACTTCTCAAACCAATATATTTATTGAGACCATTCTCAAGAACAAAATTCATTTTTTTATTTTTATGACAGGTCTCGGAGTGTTCAATCTTTTCCAAAATCTTAAAAGATTGTCCCAGTTAGACACCGTGATTGAAAGATTGCGTGACACAGTAGTTATATCAAGAAGTAACAAGCCAGCGATGGAATTAAGAAAATTTGGTATTGCGACTCATTTTGTTCCTAATATGAATACAGTTGATGGAGTATTTGAGTTGATAAGAAAATTTGATCTCAAGAATAAAAATATTGGGATAATATGGCATGGAGATTATTCGGATGAATTTAAAAGAAAACTTGAATCGCTAGGTTCAAAAGTATTTGAATTTTCGTCCTATTCTTATTCCATAAAGCTTGAACAAAAAAGTGGAAAAATATTAGAAGAAATGGGATATGATTATGTTGCTCCAACTGAAGCGAAGATTAGAATACTTATTGAAGATTTGATGCAAGGATATATAGATGCCATTACTTTTACCAGTCCACCGGCAGTTAATGAATTCTTTGATTTTGCAAGAAAAAATAACAGTTTCGACTCATTAAAGGATAGGCTAAATCATAATATACTTGTAGTCTCTGTTGGACCCTCTACGTCAAGGAATTTAGAAAAATTTGGAATAAATGTAGATGTTATGCCCCGTACATATAGAATGGGATCCATGATAAAAGAATTAGCTGATTTTGTTTCATCGTATGGAAAGGTTAGATAACAATGGCTAAAAGTCTCTACATAATATGACATAAAATCAATATGAACATCACGTAACATTTTTTATCAGGTCCGTCTAATAATAAACAGATTGTCTAATTTTTGCCCTGAATGTGGTGGGGAACTAAAGTTGGATTCTGCTACTAAAAATTTCATATGCAAAAGCTGCGGTCTCTTTGCTTCCAGAGAAAAAATGGATGAACTAAGAGATAAGACATATAGAGATGAAGGTAATGATAGGAAAAAATATCATGATGACTATCTTGACTGGTGGACATCATCAAAGAAAGATAAACAGCGAATATAGACAGAAAATTAATATACCAATTTTTAGTTACGGAATATTATCCGTTAGAGATACCATATGTTCTTCCTTCCTTGTCTTTAAGGCGGTCATTAGCTCAGTTTCAATAATCCTCGGTAATTTTCTTATCTTGTTTACAACTATATCTCGCATTTCCTCTAAATCTTTTGCTCTTATCTTCAATAGAAGGTCAAATCTTCCATGCATTTCGTGTATTTCTAGCACTTCCTCTATACTTGTGAGGCTATTCGTTACTTCATCGGCAGTTCCAGGTTCTATGTTTATCCCCATAAATGCTAGGTGATCATAACCAAGTTTATTATTGTCTAATGAGATAGTAAATTTTTTGATAATTCCGGCGGCTAGTAATCGTCTAACCCTAATATGGACAGTAGCATCAGATATTCCAATTTGTTTTGCTATCTCCACAAATGGTAGTGAGGAGTCTTTGTTCAAAATGTTAATGATTTTTAGATTAATTTCATCAATCACATCATGGCCCGAGGTCATTCAAAAATTAATTTATAGTTATATGCTTAAATGCTTTTAGAAAAATTCTACAGGCTAATTTACCTTTAATGGCTAAATTGCCAAACAGATGGTAAAAACTAATAATGATGATTGTCCTTAGAGAATGTTTATTCAGATGTCGAAACAATGTAGTAAGTGCGGGAAAAATAATGCCATTTACTTGAGGCATTATTCTGGAGAATTACTGTGTAAAAAATGTTTTATCAAATCTGTAGAGTATAAAGCTAAAAAAACACTATCGAAGTTTTCAATGATAAACCATGGTGATAGGGTAGCTGTTGCTGTATCTGGAGGAAAAGATAGTCTTACACTATTGAATATATTAAAAAATATACTCAATGGTGTCAAACCTGAACTAGTAGCGATTACTGTGGACGAAGGAATACAAGGATATCGCGATGAATCTCTAGACATCGTAAAAAATTTTTGCTCGAATCTGGGAGTTGAGAATAGAATACTAAGTTTCAAGAAACTTTTTGGTTTATCAATGGATGATGCAATGGAATTAAGACCATCAAAAAAAGTTTCATCATGTTCGATATGTGGAACTTTCAGAAGAAGAGCGATTGATCTCCTTGCTGAGTCTTGCGGAGCGAATGTAATTGCTACTGGACATAATTTGGATGATTATGTCCAGACTTTTTTTATAAATTTGTTCGCGGGTGATATTGAGAGGATTGGATGGGCATATCCAGAACCAGTAGAATATGGAAGTGGTGGGCTAAAGAAAATTAAACCTCTGATGGAAATTTACGAGAAGGAACTTGTGTTGTATGCTATTCAGCAAAATATTCCATTTCAATCAGAAGAATGTCCATATAAAGATGAAAGTATAAGAACTGATTTTAGAAATCATTTGAACAATCTTGAAAAGAGTCATCCGGGAATAAAGTATAATGCGTATAATTCAATTCTAAAGATTGCTAAAAAACTCAAGACTACAGATAGTATGATAAGTCAAGAACGCAAAAAGTGTCTAGTTTGTAATAGAGACTCCTCAAACAGCATATGTTCTGTATGCCGTACGTTGGATCTCTTGATTAAAAGAAATTAATTTGAGCGACAATTTAGGTCTGCATGAATAGAGTGTATCTTGTTTACGAATACAGTACACAAATATATCTAAATTGTCTAATATTTTATGCGGTAGTAGGGAAGATTGGGGTGTTAGCCGTACCCCAAACCGGAAATCGGCTTTATGCTGGGATCAGTAACTACTGGGTAAATCTTTAGATGTGAAGTTCCTGCTTGCTTTGCTGATATGAAACCACGCCGTGTCGGATGGGTATGAGCAACAATATATGCGAAGGCATGTGCTTGATTGTGAATTGTCGAAATGGATGAGGTCCGGGAGGGTGCAATCCTAAGGCAGCGTATCCATGCTAGCACGTCTACGTGATTGATCTTGCGGAGCTTGAGATTGGACTTTTCTTCTATAGTGGTACCGGTAGGCTACTACCGCATTTAATCCTTGCATTAGCGAAATTTTCATAACCAATGTTTTATTTGTAAAAATCCTTGTGGAGTTTGACCTTTTAGTAATTTTACAAGTGATATTGCTTGGGGAACCGAGAGTACTGGTTTACCAAAATGATTATCGGTTCCAATTCGCGGACATGCGACTTGAATGAAAGCATCTATCTCCTGAAAGGATAATAGACGTTCATCTGTAATTTCGGTCATAGCAATTAACAAGATCTTTTTTCCTTCTTGCTCTAATAACTTCTTAAGTTCTAATGCCTTGATGTTTGCAAATTGACCTTCTTTTAATCCGATGATTATCCCAATAGTTTTGGCATCTTGAGCCTTATATATAGACAATAATGCCTTTTTTTCGAGTTTTTGCGCAAAATCATTAACCTCTGAATATTCATTAAAGTAGGGATCCAACATGAATGTAGGCTTGCGAGTGACTGCAGCTATGCTTGCCGAGTGAAAAATGCTCTGTCCCAAAAATAGATAGGCATCCACTTGATCCTTTGTATCATAGACTGGATAAAACTCGCAACCAAAAACTTGAGCATCATTGAGATGTCCTTTACCTCTACCGATAATTACTTCATATCCATAAGATTCAAAAATTTCCTTTACTTTTTGCACAGATTGAAGATATTGACTGTTAGTTACAAGAGATATTTTCTTGAAATTCTTATTCCTTAAATCAATAGCACATTTTTTTGCGATATTACTAAAGTCTATATCATCAAAAGCATTTATCATCATTACCTTATCTCCAAACTTTTCCATCGAAATTGTGTGTCCGATGTTAAATAAAATATCAACACCTAACATTTCTGCTGCGTGGATGTTCAGATCACATGAACCCCACGATGTGTCTCCAATAACGTACACGGGAATATTATATTCATCTGTTAATTTGTGTGCACAGATCTGTATTTTCTTTAGGATGCCATCTGGACCATCTAAAGCAACTGAACGTGGTTTTTTTTCACTAATTATGGAAAAAATTTTGTCCTCATCTATTTGTATCAAATAACTACTATTGAAAACAAATCAATTAGACTAATTTTAACATATAATTTGATTCGTCTATGATTAGTTGCCAAGAATTAAAGTTGATACATTTTAACTAAACTTTATGGCCTAGTGAAACCAATGACAGATGAGATACGATATCAAGATTTAGTAGGACATGAATTATGTTTGGAAAAGATGCCCGATCGAAGTTTGTTTACTAATTTAATTTGTTTTTCTGTATATCTATAGAGTAAGTCGTACTCGTAAATTCAGGCAATTTCACATCCTCTCGCTCTGGTATTATGGTAATCCTCTCTCTATCAGGTCTAACTGAAATACTGATTTTATTTAGACCTTCGTTGGTACTAATAAAATGATCAAAAGTAAGGTTGTTATGGTCCGATCTGATCGAGTCAGGCAGTTTAGGTTCCAGACAAATGTTATTTTTAATCATATTTGGTTTGATTCCCAACATTAATTCACGCAGAGCATAAACATATAATCCAACTGACCATGCTTGAAGAATGCAGGAATTAGATGGCTCCGGTCTATCACCACGGTACGTTTCCGCGAACATGCCGTTTTCAGAAATAATACGATCAGCCATTATTGAAAGATATTCTAGTGCCTGTTGAGTTCTTCCGTTTTTTATTTCACTTATTGCGCCCCAACCCGTGATAAGAGGCCACACAGCCCCATCGTGATAAAGTGAAGGATGATATTTCGGATCCAAGCTGCTCAATGACCTAATTCCCCAAGATGTAGTCATATCATCCTTTTCCAATCTTTTGAGAACTAATCTTGCCTTATATTGATCCGCCACAGCTTCCGTGAGCAAAATTACAAGTGAATTTGGACGAATACTCTCATCTTTAGTCAAATTCTTCCTAATAGTATCATAGTAAAATCCTAACTTTGGTTCCCAATACTCTCTATCAATCTTGTTTCTTAATTTTTGAGCAGCGGAAAGCCAGATCTTCTCGAGCTCTTTATCCTCAACTATTTTTGCTAGATCACTGCCTATCATCAAGCTTTCATAAAATAATGCTTGCACATCATTGGCACTCTTCCTTCTATCGATGTGATCCATCCATGTCGAATCTTGAATAGGTAATTTTTCTGCGGTGCCTGTAAAACCGTGTTCAATCAAATCATCATTGTCAATATCCTTAAGAAAGCCCGAATTAACCAAATCAACTATGGATTGCCATCTTTTTGTGAGATATTGTGTGTTTCCCGTCCCATGTACATATTCGCGAATTGCCCATGGAAACAAAAATGTAGAATCTGCAGAACCATATGTGGTATTGTGAAGAAATGTCCTTCCACTAATCACCATGGGTAATTCACCTTTCACAGCGCCATTATGGCTATGTTTTGCCTGACGTTTCAAAAAATTGTCTATTACGCGCAGGGAAAAATCATATTGTCCCATCGATAAATATCCTCTTAAAGACCATCCAGTATCTCTTGCCCAATAATTAGGAAATCTTGGGAGGCCAGCACTGATACCTTCCCCAAGGTTGTCATAATTTGCCTTCAGGTACTCAAGGCCTGTTTTTGCCTTTTTCAATGCCTTTGCCAATTTGACAATTACGGAATTGGAGATGGAACTTGATGATGCGTGATGTATCGTAAACGTCGATTGTGAAATGTGATTGTGATGATTTTTCGTATCTTCAAATAACTTTAGATAATTGTCTCTCATGTTCTTGTATTCATTTAAACAGTCTTGGGCACTTGTAAAATCACCAGTCCCAATTAACGCTATTTCCTTAGTCAAGCCCTCTTCAAGTTCAACATCATAAGATAATTCCAAATCGTTATCAAAAGAATCAGTTAGTATTTTGGAAGGGTTCAAATTCTTTGGAGATATACCAATTGTTCCAAAATAATGTGCTATACCTTTTTTTGCAATGGTTCTAATCTGTAAACAATTCTCTGATTTATAATACCTTGAAAAATTACTTTGAGAAATTGCCGCTAAGCCATAGCTGGTAATGTTACCGTCTATTAGGAAATGAACTCTCATTTTTTTAGTTAATGGCTTTTTTTTATCTCCAGAAAAAACTTCATTATTTTTTTCGGAATCAAAGTTGAGTATCTGTATAAATCCTTTATTTTCAATTGGTACAAATAGAGTTCTCTTAACATGAATTCCAGCCACTTCGTGATGAGTACATAGACTACCGTTTTCATGTCTCGATGACATGACAAAGTTAGGAAGTCTTTTTCTAACTCCTTCATCTACGGAAATTTCAACAATGATTCTTCCAAACGCCCTAGCCGGAGGTACATATAAACCTCCATTATCATATCTTGCACCCATCCAAGTCCAATTAGCTGAGAGTGCCCCATTAGAAGAACATACTATGTAGGCTTTCCTGCCCGAGAGAATTAATGGGGAAGCAAAATTCATAAACATTGTCTCCCCGAAAGTTTGGGTATCTGATTCCTCCGGTAAGTTGGACGAGATGATTACTTTTTCTTTCTTATTGCCTATAAAATCTCTAAATGTAAATGGAATGATTATTTGTTCAAAACCTTCAAGTTTACTCATTATCGTAATTTTATGTTTTTTTTGATTTTCCAATTCCATACCTACCACTAAAAATCTAGCGCTTTGAAACGGCTTAAATTGAATTGGTCTTGTTTCAGATAATACTGATGCATTAACTATTGTGTCAGATGTAGCTATCTGGATGGATTTTTTGGATATTGGTAGTTCATCAACATAAATATCAAGAGAGACTATGTTTCCACCCAATGGAACAGGAGGGTTAATAAGTGAAAATATGAATCCATTTTCCTTGACATTCTCATTCATAACAACTGTGTTTTTCAGACTGCCTTCAACATATGAAAGAAGAGTGTGAGTCTTATCTAGTGTTCTTGTCATAATGTTGCTCCAAATCGTCTAACGTAAGAATGATCAATCTTGTATTTAATTGACAATTTTACCTTTATTAAAACTATTGATCGAAAAATTTGAGTGTGTAAATAAATTTATAGTTTGTTAAGTATTGTTTAACAAAGATTTTATGAACTATAACTTTTAGTAAAAGTGGTAAAAATTGATTGGGTGAAGTTAAGATAGGAAATCTTGAAATTGGGAACGGCAAACCAAAGATAATGGGAATTATCAATTCTAGTCCAGAGTCTTTTTACAAAGAGTCGATTTCAATTGATAAGAAAAAGATTTCTAAAAGAGCAATAGAAATGGAATTAGAAGGCGCGGATATGATTGATATTGGAGGTATGTCTACTGCACCATATCTTGATACCCTAGTTTCGACGGATATAGAGATCGAACGGATACAGAATGCAATCTGCGCTATAAAAGATGTAAGTAGTATTGCCATCTCGGTTGATACACCACGATCTGAAGTAGCTGCGGCTTCGATTGAGATGGGTGTTGATCTAATTAATGATGTGACGGGGCTCAAATATGATGAGAAAATGAAATCAGTTATTTTTTCATCGGGGTTGCCTGTAATTCTAGGAGCATTTGGAGAAAATTCTATCACCTATAATTCAGGAGATGTGTCTGAAACTATAGACATCCTTCAAAAAAGTATAATTTTAGCAAAAGAAAGTGGCATAAATGAAGATAGACTTATCATAGATCCACTAATAGGATTTTTTAGATCATCAGGAAATAATCCATTTTTTACAAAGATTTCTGAATCGAATTGGTATGATAGAGACATAGAAATTATATCAAACCTAAAAAATCTGTCTAGTCTTGCAAAACCAATTTGTATATCGGTTTCCAGAAAATCATTCATAGGTCAATTATTTAATCTGACCGAATCAGAGCGTCTAATACCATCTATTGTTTTACAAGTTATTTGTGTATTGAATGGCACAGATATAGTAAGGACCCATGATGTCAAAGAGACAAAAGTTGCGCTTCAAATGCTTGAGCGATTGTCCAAACCATAGTATACACGAATCTGGAAGATACGACACTCAATAGAAGCGGAAAGAAACTGATGAGAAGTAAACGCTTATAATCCCAACGTAGATATAAGAATCAAGGAAATATTGCAAGTAAAAGAAGGCTTAACTTTTGATGATGTTCTCCTTATTCCAAAACGGTCCCCTATAATTTCAAGATCTCAAACAGATTTAAAAACGAAATTATCTAGAAATATTTTTCTGAATATTCCATTGATAAGCGCAAACATGGATACCGTTACTGAATCTAATATGGCAATAGCATTAGCAAAGGAAGGAGGAATAGGCATAATACATAGATTTATGACAATAGAGGAACAGGTGGATGAAATCCTAAGGGTAAAAAGATCAGAATCTGTAATTATTGAGCAACCTTATACCATTTCTCCTTCAAAGACTGCAAATGAGGCAGCCAGGATAATGCAGGAGCTTGGCGTATCTGGGTTGTTGGTAATGGACGATGATACAAAAAAATTGACGGGAATAATTACTAATAGAGATATCATGTTTCAATTTAATACGAATACTAAAGTGAAGGATCTTATGACCAAGGATCTCGTCACGGTTAAACAAGGTATTTCCATTCAAAAAGCAAAAGAAATTCTACATAAGAATAGAATTGAAAAATTACCCGTAATTGATGAATCAAATAATGTTGCGGGGCTTATCACAAGTAAAGATATAATGAAAATGGAACGTTATCCATTGGCTTCCAAGGACAAGAAAGGCAGACTATTGGTTGGCGGGGCTGTTGGAGTTAAAGGCGATTATTTAGATAGAACTGAAGAATTGCTCAATGCAGGAACTGACATCATTGTAGTTGATATTGCGCACGGTCATAGTGACAATGCAATTAATGCAGTACATATGATAAAAAAAGCGTTCCCAAATTGTGAGCTAATTGCAGGAAATGTTGCGACCGGTGAAGGAGTAGAAGACCTAATTAAAGCCGGTGTCGATGCGGTGAAAATTGGTGTTGGCTCTGGTTCAATATGTATAACAAGGGTTATTACCGGTTCTGGTGTTCCACAACTAACTGCGGTTTTTGAAAGTGTCAAAGTTGCAAAGGATTATGATGTGCCTATAATCTCTGATGGAGGAATAAGAACATCTGGAGATGCAATTAAAGCCTTGGCAGCTGGTGCATCCACTGTCATGATTGGGAGTCTTTTTGGAGGAACTGATGAAAGTCCGGGTAAAACAATTGTAAGACACGGAAAAAAGTTTAAAATGTATCGTGGCATGGCTTCATTTTATGCGTCTCTGGGTAGAAAATATAGGGAAGAGGGGTCGCATGTAATAGACGGAGAAGATCCTAATGACTACGTTCCTGAAGGCGTTGAAGCAATGGTACCGTATAAGGGAAGTGTTACTGATTTAATGAAGCAATTTGTTGGTGGGATAAGGTCAGGTCTGAGCTATTGTGGAGCAAGAAATATTGCTGAAATGCAAGATAATGCAGAATTTGTAAAGATTACACCTGCAGGATTTACTGAAAGTCAACCACATGATGTTGATGTCATGTAGGGTTCAATACCAATCAAAAATTATCTACAAGATTTGCGGGCAATTGATTAACGATGGTTCAAGGCGACCAACTTAGCTGATCGCCTTGAGTTACGGAATTATAACTGATGGGCCAATTTGTAAAAGGCCCACCAGCCACGCACGTGTTCTTGGCACTTGTCGACACTTGTAAGGTTATGGTCAACAAAGAATAAAAAAGTTAAAACTGGTCGGCTATGGGAAGAGATGGAAACTGGAAACTAGCAGAATTGCGTTGCATAAGCGCTATAAATAATATATTTATCCTAGCTCACACAAATTATATTATGGAGCTTATGCTGAAAGAAATAGCTATTTAGCATATTCATATGTGAAAATTCAAGTTTGCTTTTATGAACATTTGTTCAAATTCCGGCAAGTATTTTTGAGTGTTTGACATTTACTGCATCTTGAATATCGTAAGGTTTGCTGTTATGGACTAGATAATAGTCTACCACTTCAATATTGGTTAAACTATTGCTTGGGGTTCTATGAATTTTGACTGCCTTTTCTCCATAAGTCATTGTATTTTCTTGTGAGAATATTTTTCCTGTCGAATAACGTATAAATTGTGAATCTGAAAACAGAATATTTTCGAAATTAGTCATTGAAAACCAAATTCTTTAACATCAATGTATTCGAAATGCGTAATATTATTAGCAAAATTCTAGACTATCTAAAAAAGTTTATATATTTTATCAGATAATAAAATTACGCTTAAACACCAACTGGGATTATTGGTTGTTCTTGTTCATCATCCAAGTCCCAGTTGTTATATGTATCTTTCGGCATGTTTGACGAAAATTTATAAAATAAACCAACTAGAACTGGAGCAGCAGCAATCATACCACCTATTTACAAATTCCATAAGATCAGACGAAGACCGGAAAATCACACTCTTCTTTTAAACAAAATTATAATGTAATATCTATCATTTCATGATGTGGACATCATGTAATGTCCTCGGTTGACGCTAATTTCTCATGATAATGGATAGATTCAATTTATTGAACTTGAAAAGTCAAAGACTTGTTACTTTCTACTCCAGCTTGTGAAGCAGTAGCTAAAATTGTAAAAGTTCCAACCGCATTTTTGCTGATTATAAAATTACGTGATAGCTTTCCTGTGGTATCAGTATAATCTTTTACGACATTACCTGAAGGATCCTTAATTGTGAGATGAACAAATATACGCTCAATTGGCTCTCCTGTAATTGGATTGGAGACAACTAGCATTACTGTTTGTTCCTCTCCAGGGGAAATTGGATTTTGTTTTACACTGATGTCGAGCTTAACGAGATCTGAATTGTTACCTTGAGGAAGATTAGCTTCAGGAGCTTTAGTTTCAGCAGTTACGTTGGGTTCAGGAACATTAGCAGTTACGTTGGGTTCAGGAACATTAGCAGTTACGTTGGGTTCAGGAACATTAGCAGTTACGTTGGGTTCAGGAACATTAGCAGTTACGTTGGGTTCAGGAACATTAGCAGTTACGTTGGATTCAGGAACA
>VBPX01000009.1:23523-70502 GCA_005877075.1 Nitrososphaerota archaeon
ACCTGAACCTTTGAAGGTATTCAAGGATATTGTATTGTCATTTACATCGCCATTTTTAATGTCATCTACTAATTGTTTCAGATCATTATATTTTTCAGGAACATTAGCTTTAGCAGGAACATTGGCTTTAGACTCAGTAGGAGCTTTAGCTTCAGTGGGAGCTTTAACGTTAGGATATTTGTTTTTGAAATAGTTAGCATCATCAAAACAGTGCACTATTTCATTGTCATCAAGATTGTGTCCTATTTTTCCTGCCAGATTTATACAATCTTGTATATTTTTATCGGCTCCTCCATAAGCACCTGAACCTTTGAAGGTATTCAAGGATATTGTATTGTCATTTACATCGCCATTTTTAATGTCATCTACTAATTGTTTCAGATCATTATATTTTTCAGGAACATTAGCTTTAGCAGGAACATTGGCTTTAGACTCAGTAGGAGCTTTAGCTTCAGTGGGAGCTTTAACGTTAGGATATTTGTTTTTGAAATAGTTAGCATCATCAAAACAGTGCACTATTTCATTGTCATCAAGATTGTGTCCTATTTTTCCTGCCAGATTTATACAATCTTGTATATTTTTATCGGCTCCTCCATAAGCACCTGAACCTTTGAAGGTATTCAAGGATATTGTATTGTCATTTACATCGCCATTTTTAATGTCATCTACTAATTGTTTCAGATCATTATATTTTTCCAAAACTACTTCTTTCAATGCTTCTACTGGAAGGATATTGCCAACCAAAAAGAACGTTTCAAGAGTAATAATTATTACTACAAGTGATGTTTGTTTCAATTGTGTTTGTTCACCATTTTAAAAGTCAAAATCATCATAAATAAATTTTTATGAAATAGGTTCTGTTCGATTAAGGGACATTGATTTGGATTTTTCTAGAAAAAGAGGAGAGTCCATTAACAATTCCTACGATCTACTATGATTCCAATAAATAATACCGTCGGTGTAAATTAGCGGAACATGGTATAATAAGTAATAACTCTAAAAATAAGCATGGTCGAATTTGATGAAATTCAAAATTGGTTACGTAATTCAGGCATTAATATAATATCAGATGACGATGAGATAAGAAAGTATATACAATCTCGCCCAAATTACTTACATTTACTCAAGGCTGACGTTCCAAATACTGAAGTCAGTTTCAGAGTGCATTATGAAGACCCCTCAGGAGAAAGTTTCGATATTAGAACCGCTAGATGTTTTAATCAACAAGATGAAGTAAATTTTTCTCGGTTATCGGAGACTAAAAGACAAAGATATTACATGGATTTAAGAAGAATTGCTTATCCCTTTGGACTTAACGTGGTGGTATATCCTGACTCTTATGACGCACATTTTGTGAAAACTTTTTTTGTAGTTGGACTGACTAAACAATATTTCTTCGATAGGTTATTCGACTTTATACATGCTTCAGAATTTCTGATAATGGCATATCATAATTTAAGTGGAACGAGTTCAGTGGTTGACCCTAAGGATTTAACCTAGGTTCATAAATAAAATTATAATCTTCAATTTTATATTTTTTAATATGACGTTCCCTTTCGAATACCTTAAGTTTTTCCATAACTCAGTGATCAATTTCAGTTTGATATGAACTAAATTAGATTATTCGACTTGAATTTTGTATTATTGTTAACTATTATTTTACCCTTTATGTAATTTCTTTTGCACTCGTCTTTCCCATTCCTCGTGGTTTAATTGTCCTCTTTCTTCTAGGATTTCTGCTAAACTTGAAATCATTACATCATGTATGTCTAATTCAGATGCAATTTGTTCATTACCTGTAGATTCTTTCTTTCGTCTAGATTTCAACAGGTAACCTTTTTCTATCAAATATGCTAACACCAGATTACGTATGATTTCCGAATCAGCATTACCTAATTGAGGTCTTAACTCCTTGTCTATTATATCCCAAGCCCCATCAGGTAATGATACTAATGTTCTTCTCATTTTTGAATCACCTTTAATTCTTGTTTCGTGTTGTATATTTGTGATTGTTGGATCAATTCATTCCATCCTTCAATTTCTAAACCTGCCTTTCTTGCTGGTGTAGTCTTTATTGAAGAATGTTTTCTACAAAAATTGTAATTGATTACATAACCATCTAACAATTCTCGAGATGATTCGTCATTCTTCAATCCGCGAAAAACCCTACCTCGAGTTTTCAATGTGGAATGAGCGCGTTCTATTATGTTGTTTGTCTGTCTTGCTCTAATCCCTACACGTCTAACCCACTGGACTCTATTTTCTTTATATCGTGTAAAGTATACTTTTCTGAATGCTTCATCATACGAATATGAACCATCAGTAAATAACACTTTAGGTCTCTCTTTTCGTAACGCCTGTTGAAATACTTTGATTGCATTCTCCCTAGTTCTGTCGGAAGTTAGCAAATGTGCTACGATATATCGTGTATCTTCATCTAATGTTTGCCAGAAATATCTACCATCCTCATTTACTTTAAGTTCAGTTTCATCATGGTGATACTTACCAGATAATATCGGGGTTAAACTTTCAACATACTCTTTTGTAAGTGTTGCATACTTATGAATCCAATAATGAATTGTTGATTGTGATACATTTTCGCCAAAGATATTATTCACTTGTTCGGAAACTTTTCTCATTGATAGTCCATCATAATACAAATTTAGAGCAGTGACAATGACTTTAGCATCTTTTCTCATTCTGGCAAAATTGATATTATTATCGAAGTTATGCTCACAATCCTTGCTCACAATCCTTGCAAAGATATCTTTGAATATTGAATCTCTTACCATGTTTAACGATGTTTTCACCCTGACAAAATTTACATTCCAACGTATATCTCTAATATATCATATCTATATCATAATATAAATATATCGTATATATATCAAAAGTATATCACGTTGAATATAGTAAAGTATTTAGCTAACGCTTAAGTAATACCTGTAGCTCAAATTATTACAAAGTAGACAGGGATTCCCTAGGCCTTCAGGTTGAATACCCTAGGGGCGTGCCCCTGTCTAAATCAAGTGTAAGAACAGCTGGTAAATAAAGTTCTCAGAGGACTGAATATATAACTGATCATTAGAACATGTTTAATCCTCTTTAATCATTTGCATAGATAGTTCATGCCATTCAGGAGTAACATTAAGTCTGAATTTAGCACTTGTGGAATATCCATGCAATGTAGTTATTACCAATTCAAAAACAAAGTTTCCTGTACTGAAAGTATCTTCTTTTCTGGGAAATTCTTTCCCGTTAAGACTCATTTGAGTTCCGACAAAAGCAGATTTACTTTCTTGTTCTGAGAATACAATGTTTAGAACTGAAAAACCTGTACGTGCACTAATATCTTCTTTTATATTTTTTTCAGTACTCCATTGCAAAATTTTTGGTTCTGTTTCAGGATTTTCGTTATCATCACTATTATTTTCTAAAACTCTTAATTTTGCCATACATTTTTCAGCGTAACCACGACCTGTGTTTTCAACAGCAACTCGTAGATACTTTCTCTTTGCAAGTCTTATATCGTATCGATATTCAAAGTCTTTAATGGGACAGTATGTTTTTGGTTCAGCATCTGGTTCGTAAACTATTCTAAGTTTTGGTTTACTAAAAAAGGGGCAAGTATCCCATAGCCGAAAAGTAGAGCCAATCTGACCAAAACTGTTGTTGCAACTACAGGAATAAGTTCCAAAGACACTATTCACTTTAGATGCCTCTTAGTATTTAAAGTTCGGCTGATGTCCCTTAATCGAAGAGTCATGAAATATGTAGCTAAAAATACGGAATAAGACGATTTTTTCAATAAAAATCGACTATCACGATATTAATAATTTTACTTTTGTAATTAATGTAAATTTATAATGTTAATTTATGAAAATGTTATTTCCTCAAAACTTAAATTATAAATAATATCACTAGCGATATTTACATCATAATATTACATATTCATTTAAGTTATATCATAATGATGCAATCACCGCATCTAAAAATACTGACTGAACTTTTCCCAATTGATGTTATTATCGTCTTTTTCTCCATTTTTTATTCCGTTTACTAAATCTTTCATATTATCATAGTTTCTCCAAATTGCTTGATCAGCAAAAATACTGATATTATTGACAAGAACAATGATTCCAATTGTTATGATTGTTCCTAGAAATAGGTATGTGTTCAATGCTTAGTTGTTGTACATCGAATACAATTAAAGACAATAATAAATAAATCTTATCCCATTGATTTTTCAAGTCTAATGGAACTAGAGATGGTTCCTTCGAAACACGTCTTAGGATTATCACATCTTTCTCCATTTTCTTGGATTCAAATTTCAAAAATTTCAATTGCATTTGACAAAGTTTTGCAAAATCATGCCATTGTCAGTTTTTTAAGAGCTCTGTTATCTATTGTATAATTGTGGTAATTTTAAAATGTGTCATCCCTCGATTTCTGTGAAAAACATATCGTTAATTAATGTGATATACTTAATTTTTGATATGACTAGAAAGAAGACGTTTTATGTTCTAATCCTAAGTGGCATTGCATTTATTATAATCAGTACCGCTTCAATGATTGATTCAAATATCCCTCGGAAAGTTGCATTAGATAGTAAATTGAATCCTAGTTTAACTGACATTGTTACACCAATAATGAATAAAGGGAGTGTTGGAAAAATTATAATTGACGGATCAAAATTTGATTTCAAGATTGAAGATCCAGATAAATCAGTAATTGTATCGGTTACTAATCGATCAAATTATGAATACAATTTAATTGCAAATAAAGGAGGAGAATTCAGAGTTGAAACAAAAAATACAGGGAACTCAGTACTCAATATTGATGGGGAAGTAGAAACTAAAGCCTCTTATTTGGCCTTTGGGGGACAAATGATGTTACTTATAACAGGAATCATAGTCCTTGGTATTGGAATAAAGTCCAAGATTGCATAAATTGGTTGATATTTAATTTATTGTTCCTCTTTTATACGAACCAAGTATCTTAAGAAATGTGCATTTCTTTTCAATTTTATTTAATGTTTTTTTAATATTATCCTCTTCAATGTGGCCTTCCAAATCTACATAAAAATTGTATTCCCAAGGTTTTTCTTTAATGGGTCTTGACTCTATCTTGGTAAGATTTATTTTATTATAATTAAACTCTTGTAAAACTGAAAATAACGAACCTGGTGTATGTTTTAGTCCAAAAATCAGTGAGGTTCTATCATTTTTAGCAGGACTCGTTTTTTGGTCAGAGAGTACTAAAAATCTTGTGAAATTGTTTTTCCTGTCTTCTATATTTTGATCAAGAATTTTCATATCATAAAATTCGGCCGCATTTTTACTTGCAATTGCTGCAGCGTCAAGAATTTTTTTTTCTTTTATTAGTCTTACAGATCCGGCTGTATCATAAGTTGGAATTGAATTTAAGTTTCTGTTCTTTATATAATTCCTACATTGTGCTAAGGCTTGAGGATGTGAAAGTACCCTGGTAATTGTAGAATTATTTGGCAATGCAATTAAACAATGATTGATTTTAAGAAATATTTCTCCGACAATTTTTTTTTCTGTGTCCAATAGGAGGTCGTATATCTCATTCACTGAACCCTCAATTGAATTTTCAATTGGTACAACTGCACAATCAATACTAGAGTCATCTAAAGCATCAAAAATATCTTGAAAGAGTTTCATTGGAACAAGATTTGAGTTTGGAAAAAACTTTCTCGCAGCAATCTCACTATATGCCCCATATTCCCCCTGAAAAGCTACAATTAATTCTCTCAAATTATTTATTTAAATTAAATGAAGGGTCGATTCATATATTTTTATGTTATTAGTATTGATGTCCCTTCATGGAATAGGCGAACCGATGAGGGGATTGTTATCAGGTTGGGATAAAGTATTTAATGCTTAAGTCTATTGAATTTAACCTAAATGCAATTAGATCAACAGTATATTGATCCTCTAGATAAACAACTTTTAAATGAGATTCAATGGACCTTTCCTCTATCCAGTCGTCCGTATCTCGAATTAGCAAGTAAACAGGGTCTTACTGAAGACGACGTGATGGTAAGGATTTCTTCAATGAAACGAACAGGACTAATAAGACAGATCAACGCGATTTTTGATACAAGGAAACTAGGATATAAAAGTGCTTTAGTCGCATTTGCAGTTGAAAAAGATAAACTTGATTCAGTCGCGTTGGAAGTTAATAAACATCCCGGAGTAAGTCACAATTATGAAAGAGATCATGAATTCAACATGTGGTTTACTCTGGCTGTTCCCCCTGATGGAGTTTTAAAAAAAGATCTTGGAGTTATGGCCTCACTTGAAGGTGTAATTAAATTCCGTCTCCTGCCAACTCTAAAACTATACAAAATTGGAGTAAAACTGGACATGGTAAATAATGATCCAGCAAATTTAACTCCTGACGATCAAGTAAAAATGATTGACAAAAAAAAATTTGAGCTTACATCAAGAGATAAAGAATTCATAAGGGAATTACAAAAAGATTTGGAGGTAACGTCAAGACCGTTTGATACCTCCGCGAGGAATCTTGGAATCACTGTAGATGAATTATTTAAAAAAGCAAATGAGTATGAAAGCATGGGAGTAATGAGAAGGTTTGCAGCAATATTGCGCCACAGAGATGCTGGATTTACAGCAAATGGAATGATCGTTTGGAAAGTGCCGGAAGATAAGATTGACGAGGTTGGATACAAACTAGCATCTTTTCCTCAGGTGAGTCATTGTTATAGAAGACCAGTATATCCTGATTGGCAGTTTAATCTATTTAGTATGATCCACGCAAGAACAATTGAAGCCGCCAAAAAGATTGCAATTGAATTATCTAACTTTGTAGGAATCAACGATCATAGGATACTGTTTAGCTCCAGAGAGTTTAAGAAAGAAAGAGTAAAATATTTTGTAGACTGATTTAAATTTTGTTCTTCATCAATTTGAATTGATCCTGTCCAATTTTTTGAATTAATTAAAACTAATTTGTACTCAAATCTTGACTAATTCATATTAATTCCTGAAACATTTCAATCTAATTTGTTACCAAATATACTACGCATGCACTCGATAAAATTATATGATTTCCAACAAAAATTTACCACTGTTTAGATAGTTTCAGGTACATGATCTGAATCAAATTCTTTGAATATTTTGCCTTATTGATGATTTTCAAAGAAGGATAGAAATTTATTATTTATATATTTTAATAGGCTTTTAAGCGAAGTTAGCCCAGACTGGTTAAGGTACGAGCTTCCCAAGCTCGGGATCGCGGGTTCAAATCCCGCACTTCGCAAATAAAAAATAATTATGTTTATGGACTTGAATCTTACATTATGATTTTATCAACAATTCTCTTCCACGTGAATATTATTCGTTATAACCTAACTTGGAATAAAATAGTTCGATTGACTGACATATTAAATCCACTTCAATCTTTGATTAAGTTTTTAGAAATTATTTTACCATATACTTAAAAACATGTATTTGTCTTTCTTTTAATATACTTTGAAGCAGGTTATTACATTCCACTCTTACAAGGGTGGTACTGGAAAAACCACTTTAGCAGCTAACTTGGCCGCATTGTTAGCTAAAAATGGAAATAATGTATGCATAGTGGACATTGACGTCTATGCTCCTAGTCTCCATGCTTATTTTGGTGATCCTGTTCAAAATAAAATCAAGAATACAATAAATGACTTTATTGTAGGTGCATGTGGAGTTGATGACTTATTGGTTGATGTAACACCAGTACTACAATTATCAGAAATTGGATCTTTACCGGGAAAAATAATTGGTTGTTTTGCTAGTCCAAAAAGAGAGGATATTCTCAAGATTGAAGGAGTAAAGGAAGATAAGAACAGAATGAGTATGCTAAAAAGGTTCATTAACTTTAGAGAGGAACTAATTGAGAAAAATGATATTGATTATATAATCATGGATTCAAGTCCTGGAATCCGATTTTGGGCAATAAATGCGCTGGCATTATCAGATATTGTATTTCTCACACTAAAAATGGGGGACATGGATATTGGAGGAACTAAGATGATTGCAAATGAAATATTGGCCCAATTCAAGGAGCAGGGAAATACCAAATATTATCTACTGCTCAACAGAATTGCAGGTTACTGTATTCCATATTTTCAACTCGGAGAACCGCACGATAGTCAGTCTGATGCAAATTATTGTACCTTGACTCCTGTAGCAGATGATTTTGTTAAGAAATTGACTAGCGAGACGGGCATTGACATAATGACATCTATTCCATGTTATTGCGATATACAATTTGCCCAGAAGGAATTTTTAACTGTTCTTGGATATCCTGATCATCCTTTCTCACAACAGATACATCATTTAAAAAAGTTAATCGAGATATGAGTAAGCATTAATTCTTCATAGTAAACATACCTAAAAAAACAGGTATATAGATCGAACTTAATATAATATCCAAAATGACCATTCCAGGACTTGCTGAACTAACTGACGGGGAGGAAAATATTTCACCCACTTTGTTTCTCTTATCAGGTCCACCTGGAATAGGAAAGAGAGATTTCTTGAGGAGGGTTTCAATTCTAGAAAAAAATGCGTTTTTCTTTCGTCGAAAGTTACAGATAGAGAAAGAATCGAATTATTTAGCCTTAATGAGAAAAAAATCAATTCGTTATTTGTAAACCCAACCCTTCTATATGATACGCCAAACGAAAAATCTTTAGATGAAACGTTAAAGCAAATAATTTTTTATCTTTCAGGTATACAAAAGGATGAATCCCCAGATCAAGAAAGTAGGAGAAACATCGAAGTTGAAGATAATTCTGTCTATTTTGTCATGGATTCATTAAATCACTTTTGTGATATTTTTGAGGTAAGTTTAATTAGAAAATTTTTGGCAAAACTAATTCTCCAACTGAAAAAGAGAAGAACGATGGGGATATTTACTATTGATTCTCCAATATCCGAAGAATATCATCCGATAGTGTCATTTTGTGACGGAATAATGGAGATGAAATTTGAAGAATCTAATGATTTATTGATTAGAAAAATACGAATGCTTTCAGTAGCTGGCCATGCCATGACAAAACCGACTTGGATACAATTTAGGATAGATAAAAATGGACGGTTCAATTTTGCCGATGATTTACTTAAATGTACATTGGATGGAAGAGTCATTCAACACCCTCCAGTTTACTACCTTGACTTACCATTTCATTCAGAGGGATGCACAAAAACTTATAGAAAATTTATGTCAGTTTTTAAAGAGCTCGATCCAAAATATGAAATTTTAAATTATAACTTTTGCTTTATCGATATCGTAGGATTATCCAATCCAGACTTGGCGGTTCACAGGCAGAAGGAAAAGATTGTAAAGTTAAATGAATTTATCAGTTCTTGTAATTCATTTAGGAAAATATCTGACCACTCGAAGATAATTCTTCCCTCTGGCGATGGAATGGCAATAGGCTATGAAAACAACCCTGAGTTACCATACAAGTTAAGTGTTGAGCTTCATAGTTTTCTGCGCAAATACAATAAGCGAATGGAAACAGATAATCAGATCAAGGTTAGAATTGGCCTAAGTTCTGGTCCTGTATTCACTGTATATGACATATCAAACAAACTTAATGTTTGGGGCCCAGGCATAATAATGGCAAGGAGGGTTATGGATCTGGGGGATAGCTGGCACATACTTATTACAGAAAATTTTGCCATGCAACTAAAACCTCTGTATGAAGAATATAGAAATAATATTAGGTTTATAGGATCCTATGAAATCAAACACGGAGAAAAAATTAATGTTTATTCTGCATATTCTGACGATTATGGAAATGCAGAGTTGCCAGAAAAATTCAAACAAATCTATACTAGCCCATAATTTGTCGAAATATCATATGTAGAAAGTCAATTCTCTTATTTTTGGAAATTTAGATAAAGATTTCTTTAAATTATCCATTAAAGTTAATGAATAAATCTTAAGTTGATGAATCATAATGAAGCAGAATAAGAAGGACAATAATATAAAGAAGGATAAAAATCCCGATCCTAAAAAAAAGAGGGAAGATAGAAGTTATTTTGCTGTAACTCGGAAAAGAAGAAATAGAAACCTCATGATTATTGTGCCGGCAGTGGCAGTACTTATCGCAATAATGGCCTTCGCAGTTAGTATTTATTCTGGAAATTTGACAAAACCGAGTCATAAATTCGGTGCTCTTGGTTCTGAACATGTCCACGCAGCATTTGCAGTAAAGATTAATGGTATTAAATTAGATTTTAGCCAAGATAAGTACCAGGTTCGATCTAAGTATATCCATGTGGAAAATAATGATGGAAATACACTGCATAGACATGCAACAGGTGTTCCCGTTGGAGAATTCTTTCGTAGCATAGGTATGAATGTTAGTGACAGCTGCTTTATCCTTGAAAATGGAACAAATTATTGCAGTAACGGAAATTCAAATCTGGAATTTTATGTTAACGGAAATAAAACAAACTCAATCGCAAATTATGTCCTCAAGGATAACGACAGAATATTGATAGTATATGGAAATAAGAACAAAATGGAAACGGAGCAGGATCTGGATGCACTGAGACTCACTCAGATAAAGAAATAAAAGAAATTAAATTTTCAAATACCAATTTTTTGGTCTATCAATTCAAAAATAAATACAATATTTAACATTTTGCTAATTCCAAATTGTAAGAAATCTGGTGTTAATCTGGACAAAGGTATTAATCCAAATGATAAAGTGTTATTTGTATGGTCGATCCTGGGATACTTATATCCGCACTTGCAGGTGCAGGGTCTTTTTTTTCACCATGCATACTACCAATTTTACCTGCCTTTATTTCATATTTATCAGGAACTACACTTAATGAAGTCCAAGATTCATCAGGACAATCACTTAGGCTAAAAAAAGCGACCAGATTAAACATATTTTTGAATACAGTATATTTTGTTCTAGGTTTCTCTCTTGTTTTTGCTGTATTAGGCGTATTTCTAAATAGTGTGTTTATGACTGTTGGTTTAGGATTTCAAAACGTGCTAACTTCTGTGGGAGGACTAGTTATTATAGGATTCGGCGCCTATTTGATACTGTCAACAAGACTAAGACGTCTTAATTTTGAAAAAAAACTTTATTCTATTCCTAAATTTAAGACCAGCTACATCACTTCTTTTATATTCGGCGCCGCCTTTGCAGCTGGTTGGACTCCGTGTGTAAGACCCATATTGGGAAGTACACTTACATTGGCCGCAACTGCGCCTGGAGCTGCTTACAATTTATTATTGGCGTATTCAATGGGCCTTGGGGTACCATTTTTAATAACAAGCATATTTTTTTCACAAGCTACAAGTTTAATTAGAGAAATGGTAAAGCATCTAAAATATTTTAATCCTGCTATGGGGATCATGCTTATAATACTTGGAATATTAGTGTTTACCAATAATCTCAGCATACTTGGTAATTTTCCTCTAGCCAATCAAATTATTAATATTGAAAGAGGGTTTTAAATGAACAAGGATAACATTAGTGCATTGCTAACTGGGATAGGTGTAGTTACTCTCATAGTGGGATTTGCGATTTATTTTAACAATCCTGAACTGAACAAAGTCCCTCTCCAAGGAGGAGGCATCTCAAATGTTCAACTATCAATAGATAAATCTCACTTCAAAAAAGCACCCGAATTTCAGGGAATAACATCGTACATTAATACAAATGAGACAAAAATATCCGATCTTAAAGGAAAAGTGGTATTGGTTGACTTTTGGACATATAGTTGTATTAATTGTATTAGAACGTTACCATACCTTGTCGACTGGAATCAAAAATATTCAGACAAAGGATTGGTTATTGTAGGAATTCATACCCCTGAATTTGAATTTGAAAAAAATATTGATAACGTCAAGCAAGCAGTAACAAGATTTGGAATTAAATACCCAGTATTGTTGGATAATGACCACGGCACGTGGAACGCATATCAAAACAGTTATTGGCCAAGGAAATATCTTGTGGATGCAGAAGGTTACATAAGGTATGATCATATTGGAGAGGGAGGTTATATGGAAACTGAAAAAGTAATACAGAACTTACTATCAGAAAGATCCAAGCAGCAAGGGATGAAGATACTCAATCTTAATCAAACTAAATTATCTAATCCAGATTTGCAATCCATTGATTTCAATCAAATCAAAACACCTGAGTTATATTTTGGGTACCAATATGCAAGAGATGGACTTGGAAATATTGAAGGATTTAATCCCGAAAAAACAGTCGACTATAAAATAACTAGTTCAAACCTAGAGCCTAATATTATTTATCTTCAAGGATTATGGAAAAACAATGCAGACAACATGGAACTTGTTGGAAAAAATGGAAAAATAATGTTAGTTTATTCTGCAAAGTCTATCAATATTGTAGCAGGCGGAAAAGGGCAGGCAACCGTTAAGGAAGACAGTAAAGCTAGTCAAATTATGAATACTTCTTTTAAGGGTAAGGACATAAATGTTCAAGGTAAATTCACAATAGACGCACAGAGGCTCTATAATATTGCGGATCATACAAATTACGGAAACCATTACATCGAAATAAATGCAGAAGGAAGTGGGTTTAAAGCATACACATTTACATTTGGATAAAATCCATAATACTGATTACCTTATTTAATTAGCCGTACGACTCAATAATTCAAATTAAAAATTGATAGCATAATCATTTCTACGTTTATTTTCGAAAAATAAAAATCAAAAAATAAAAATAAGAAATAATAAACGTTGATTTGAACAATGTTGACTCAATTTGAATCCTGAATCGTGTATAGAGGTTAATCTTCCAGATAAAACTATTACAAAGGTAAAATTAATCAGGAGTACAAGAAGCAAACGCATGTGTATTAAGGCTGATCTTTACGGTATTTCAATAGTATCTCCGATTAAACAAGATATTGACGAAGTGAGAAATTTTGTAAATAACAACAATTCATGGATTTTGGAGAAAATAAAATTTTATGAGAAAATAAATAATAAATTAGAATATGGTCCTCTTCAAGACGATGAAATTATTTACCTTGGAAAAAAATATAATTTAAAATTTGTTAAAGACACTATTCAATATACAGTTATTTCAGAAAATCAAATGAAAATAACATTTCATGTAAAAGATAGACGAACATGTAAGAGAAATCTTGTATATTGGTACAAACAACAAACAAAGAAATTGTTGGATGAGAGAATCCCATTTTTTGGGAAAAAATTATCAATATCATATGGCAAAGTAAGAATAAGAAATCAAAAATTTAGATGGGGTAGCTGTTCGAAAGCAGGCAACTTGAACTTTAACCTGTTTTTATCAGCTCTTCCTATCAACATGATTGATTATATCATAATACATGAATTATTCCATATAATCGAATTCAATCACTCAGATCATTTTTGGAAATTATTAGAGCGTGTAGTGCCAACCTACAACGATTGTCGTACTTGGTTGAGAATTAATGGAAGATATGTACTATTCAAGTAAGCCATATTTTGCATCAATGATCCTATTTTTATGAAGTAAATATCACGACAAGATTATCGAAAAATCAAGGTAGTTTTATTTTCTTGTCAAACAATTTTAGACTAAAAAGACATTAGAGAACAACTAAATTGGATAATAAATGGGAATTATATTTGAGATTCATAAATATCAACACGAAGATTTTCAATATGTTGTTGCTAGGACGAATAAATATTCTGAAATCAAAGTAAAAAACGATGTTGAACGTATGAATTCTATGTTAAATGAATCAATAAAAACAATGGGAATAAGGTATGTATTTGCGATTTCTGATACTGCTGATCCTTTAAAGAAGAGAGGCCATAAATGAGGTCTAATCCGAGTGAGAAGATAAAATGTATACTTAATCCATTGTAACTATTATAAAAATTACTAATATTAAGATTTTTCAATGTTTTTATGTGTGTTAATTTATATTTACACAAATTAAATTGTATCAAAAATATTTGATATTAGCTTTACTGATATTGATAAGTGGCAATGTCATTAATTTTAGCTTACAATTTTATAACATTTATTATGTTAATGCAGAAGACAATCAAGCTCCAAAAGCTGATGATCAAAAGGTATCCGTAGATGCAAATGATAATGTAAAGATTACCTTAAAGGGTAATGATGATGATAAGGGTGATGAAATAAAATTTGACATTATAGCAGACCCATCTAATGGAAAACTTGATAACTTTGACAAATCAGAAGGTACTGTTACTTATGTTCCAGAGAAGGATTATTCAGGGGATGATAAATTTAAATTCAAAGTAAATGATGATAAGGGAGCTGAGAGCGATACAGCAACTGTAGATATAAGTGTGAAGGAAACGAGTCAACTTAATGGAAAAGAAGAAACTGGGCCGGGTAATTCTGTGGATAAAAGTAGTAACCAGACGAGTATAGAACAAACTGCGGAAGCGAGCTCTGTAGAGGAACCTAATCAAGCTCCAAAAGCATTTGATCAAATTGTATTTGTAGACCAGAATGGCCAAATTGATATTAAGCTAGTTGCAGAAGACGAGGATAACGATCAGTTGCAATTTGACATAACATCAGATCCATTACAGGGAAGCCTTGATAATTTCTATAAAGAAAAAGGTACTGTTACTTACGTGCCCCAGAAAGATTATTCTGGAGAAGATAAATTCAGTTTTAAAGTTATTGATGATAAGGGAGCTGAAAGTAACGTAGGAACTGTAGATGTAACTGTTGAAGTAGTTAATCAGCCTCAAAATGCTAATGAAAAGGTAGTTAATCAGTCACTTGGTGAAGAAGCGACACAAAGTACATCTAGTACAACCAATCAAGCTCCAAAAGCCGATGATCAAAGCATATTTGTAGATTCTAATAGTAAGGCGGAAGTAAGTTTAGCTGGTAATGATGCTGATAATGATCCCATACAATTTGCAATAGTATCTGAGCCATCTGATGCAACTTTGCATAATTTTGATATGTCAAAAGGCACTGTTACTTATGTTCCAGAGAAAGACTATACGGGAAATGATTCTTTTACATTCGACGTGGCTGATGACAAGGGGGAGAAAAGCAACGTCGCAACTGTGAATGTAGACGTAAAAGAAGTGAATGATACTAATCAGGCTCCTGAGGCTTTTAACCAAAGTACAAATGAATCAAATTCAAATAACTATAGATATCTCACATGGAGTGAAGGTGATGAGGAAGATAGGTTCATACTTTTTGCACGCAGTATGGATGGGGGAAACACTTTTTCTTCACCTATTAGTTTAACTGGCAATGTTCATTCGACTGTATTCAATCCAAAGGTTTCATCATCAGGGAATAATGTCTACGTAGTATGGCAGGGCCAATCTAAATCAGGCAATCAAGATATCTTCTTAAGGAAAAGCTCAGATTATGGATCAACTTTTGGTGATATAGAAAATCTAAGTAACGATCCAGGAGGCTCAGGGAATCCAGAAGTAGCTGTGGTTGGAAACAGTACACACGTGTCCTGGGAAGGGACAACTCCTGGTAATAACTTTATATTCTATACTAAAAGCAACGATGGATCCGATTTTGAATCCCCTCAAAAATTAAGCACTAATAATGGAATATCTTACAAACCCGAAATTAAAGTGAAACACAATGATGGTGCTGACAGCTTTACTTATAAGGTAACTGACGATAACGGGGCTGAAAGTAACATAGCGACTGTCAATGTAAATATTGGTACGGTCAATCAGTTTCCCGATAAAGTTGATGGAAAAAGTGTATCAATAGACTCAAGTGATAAGACTGATATTAAATTGAAGGGAATTGATGATGATAAAGATCCCATTAGATATGAAATAGTATCGGCTCCATCTGATGGAAGTTTAAAAGATTTTGATCCCAATACTGGTACTGTAACCTATGTCCCGAATGAAAATGACAGAGTAGACGTATCTTGGCATAATTACGTAAATGGACATGATAAAATTCTGACTGAAAATGTAGATAATGGTGATAAAGTTAGCAACTTTGAACAAGCGAATAATGATCCCTTTAAATCAAGGCGATAATGATAGATACTGATTAATCATTATTTTTAAAGGTAATTAGATTTTGTATAGTTAATTACCCCATAGAAAAAAAACCAAGATATTTTCACTATTACATTTATTGTTGTTTTCGCATCTAAATAATTATTATAAAGCACAATTTCTAAAACATAATGAGCATTATTGTCTGAAATCAGATTTGGGATTATTGTTCCACAGGGTTGGAGGAATGATTTGCCAGAAATATCATCTGTTGATCAATTCAAGTATTCTAAACATGTCGTGGTTGCGGCAGAAAGAAATGGATTTGATGCAATTTATGCTTATGATCATTTTATTCCACACTATAGGTATCACAATACGGGAAACTTTTTTGAATGTTTCACACTGCTATCTGCTATTTCTACATTTACAAAGAAAATGAAAATAGGTCAAATAGTAGCCTGTAATTCTTACAGAAATCCTGCTCTTCTTGCAAAGATGGTAGCAACACTGGATGTTATTACCAACGGGCGTGTAGAATTGGGAATTGGAGCAGTCTGGTATGAAGAAGAATATAACTCATATGGCTATCACTACTTCTCAGATATAATACGCATATTGCAATTGGAGGAATCGATTCAAATTATAAAAAAGATGTGGATGCAAAAAATTGCAAATTTCCGTGGGAAATATTATTCTATTGATGGTGCTATTTGTTTTCCAAAACCTATTCAGAAACCTCATCCGACTGTTATGGTGGGGGCTCTGGTGAAAAGTATCTGTTAAAAGTTGTTGCGAAATATGCAGATAGATACAATCTTTATTTTGGAACTCCTAAAGAGATGAAAAGAAAAATAGATATACTAAAAGAATACAACTCCCAAAACAGGGAAATAGAATATTCAATTGTACTTCCTTGTTTAATAGTAGACAAATATGAAGACATGGAAAAAATTATAAATACAATGAATAATGGTCGTAAGACTGTAAACCAATTTAAGAAATCGGTTGCAGGGGGATTAACAGTTGGAACCGTTGACGATATCATAAATGGAATAGGTGAGTATGTAAATATTGGTGTTAAGCATTTTATATTTCATTTTTTACAGCTGGATGAAAGCGTTTTCAAGAAATTTTCTAAGGTGATCAAGTTTTTCACAACATCTTGATAAGTGGTGTGTTATGAATGAATTTACAGTAAACAGAATATTTAATTTCATGTTCATTTGATTTCTATTTTGAGTTGACCATAATTGAATCCAGAGTTGATTCAGAAATTGACATACTTACTTTACAACTTCAGCAATTGATCAGAGTTCCTAGCGTCTCTGCAAAAAAACAATCAACAGTAATGGAATGCGCAAAACTAGTTTCAGAAATAATGATTAAATCAGGAATAAAATCTGAAATATTGACCTTTGACGACAATTCTGAACAAATTCCTCCAATTGTATATGGCGAGGTCAGATCCAAAAGTAACCCGAACGGAAAAACAATTTTATTTTATAATCATTATGATGTACAGCCTCCTGAACCTATTGAATTATGGGATGATGATCCTTTTAGTGGTAAAATTGATGGTAATTTTATCTTTGGGCGAGGTGCTTCGGATGATAAGGGTGAATTAATAACACGTATCAAGGCAGTCGAATATTTTCTCAAGGAAGTTGGGGATGTTCCTTGTAATGTGAAGTTCATAGTTGAAGGTGAGGAAGAGATCGGCAGCTCTCATCTTCAAGAATACTTGACCAAATATAGAAAAAAATTCCACTGTGATGCCGTAATTTGGGAATTTGGATACATAGACGAGCACGAAAGACCAATTATTAGTCTGGGGATGAAAGGATTGCTTTGTGTAGAATTAAATGTTAAGTGCGCTAATGCTGATCTTCATTCTAGTTTGGCAGTTTTGGTTGAAAATCCCGCATGGCGTATTGTTCATGCACTAAAAACGATAAGAGATGAAAATGGGACGATCCTCATCAAAAATTGGCATAATGATATAAGGGATTTTTTACCAGAGGAACTTGATTGTATTAAGCAAGAGGATTTTGATATTTCAGACTTTAAGAAAAATTATGAATTAACTAAAATATTCAATGAAAATGATATTGAAAAAATAAAAAAAGCATCTGTTGGAGGAGTAACATCTAATATTAGTGGTCTGCTTTCAGGTTATATTGACGAGGGTTCTAAAACCGTCCTGCCCAGTACTGCTATGGCCAAACTTGACTTTAGACTAGTGCCCAATATGATACCTCAGAAACAATTTCAATTGTTAAGGGAACACCTTTACAAAAATGGATTCAAAGACATTGAATTGAAATTTTTAAGTGGCGAACCTGCTTGTAGAATTCCTGTAGATAACGAGTTTGTAAAATTAGTTGAATCGTGTGCGATAGAAGAATATGGTAAAGTGGTTAAAAGTATATCTTCTGCTGGCACCGGACCTATGTGGTATTTTAACAAAATATTACAATGTCCATGTGTGAGCATCGGCTGTACTTACAAGTACAGCAGAATCCATTCGCCAAACGAATTTGCTCGAATAGATTTGATTAAAAGGACGACAAACTGTATTGGAAATATTATAGAAAAATTTGGGGATAGTAAAAAATAATTAATAAGCAAATACTGTAAGTACTTAATTATCTCTGAATTTTACATAGAGGCAGATTATTGTATGTATAAAGACAGGAGGCCTAGGATTTCAGAACATCTAATATTTGAAATAAATATTAATGACATCAATTAATTCGATATAATGACAATGAATTGTCCAGCGTGCGGTACGATGATGGTATGGTTGAATGGTTCTATAGTGCACGATCAACAAATTAATTACTATGAATGTAGAAATTGCAAGATCAAATTAAATACTCTATCTGATGGTTCTTACGAAATAACTCAACAAGACAAAGACCAAATATTAGAATAAATAAATAAATCTGTAGAACAAACAAAATTATGAGTTTGGATAGCCGAAGACTACTAAAGGAGAGAATAAACGAAAGAGAGGAGATTATAGTTCTTCCTGGAGTTTTCGATGCATTAAGTGCAAAAATCGCTGAGCATGTTGGATTTCAGGCAATATTTCAGACTGGATATGGATCTGCGGCGTCATTATTAGGGATGCCGGATTTTGGTTTTTTAAATGCAGGTGAAAATATTGAGAATGCAAGAAGAATAATCAGATCGGTAAATCTTCCAGTAATAGTTGATGTAGACACTGGATATGGTAATCCTCTTACTGTTTGGAAAGTAGTAAATGATTTAACAGCATATGGGGCAGCAGGGATCTTTCTAGAGGATCAAGTTTGGCCAAAAAGATGTGGCCATATGCGTGGGAAAGAGGTAATTGGCGTTGATGAATATATCCAAAAACTACGGGCTGCACTTGAAGCGAGCTCCCATAAGAATTTCACTATAGTGGCAAGGACGGATGCGCGAGCACCTTTGGGTTTTGATGAAGCAATAGAAAGAGGTAAAATGTATCATAAAGAGGGAGCTGACGTTGTCTTTGTCGAAGCCCCTCAATCAGAAGATGAACTTCGTGAGATTCCTAAAAAAATTGATGCTCCGTTATTGGCTAACATGATAGAAAATGGTGTGACTCCTAATTTCTCCGCTCATGAATTAAAAAGTATGGGATATAGCATGGTGGTCTTTCCACTTTCTGGTTTGTACGGAGCAACATACGCAATGAAGAAAATATTTGCTCATCTCAAAAAAAATGGAACAACAAAGGGTTGTTCAGACATGATGCTTGATTTTAACGAATTTAATGATCTAGTAGAATTATCAAAATTCATGCAAATGGAAGAGAAATATCAAAGCTAAGTGTTAATTGGGCTAAACACCATCAATGAGTATCAGAATCAAATTTAGTTGAATCCCAAACACAGATTAGTTAGAAAACTAGAAGGGATATAGTGATGAATCGCAAATAGCCCTAGTTGCTTTGCGAATAGAAATAGATCAAATAGCCTAGAGACAAATACATACTAGTTGATTGAATACTCACTAGGAGCTAAATGACTTGAACCAAATAATAAAGTTAAGACTTTTAAGAACATGAAAAAACCTAAGTAATTTATTGTAGGGAAATATCATACTTTTTATTGATCGACATTCGCAATATGCTAACTTTAAGATATGATCCTACAACAGAGATTAAATCACCAATCCCTAAAATTGATATCAATCAAATTAATAATCGAAGCGATGCATATCCATTCCCTAAAGACATAGAAAGGGAATTGAGGTCTATTATTAAAAATAACGTATCCCGCCTTGATCCAAAAAGAATTTCACTTGCACTAAGTACAGGTGTTGATTCGAATTTAATGCTCTCGTTAATAAGGGATGAGTATCCCAAACTGGATATCAAATGTATTTCCGTTAGTTTTGATGAAACAAGTGAAGCGAAGTATGCTAAGAAAATAGCTGAATCAAAAGACACAGATTTTTCACATGTTTCTATTGATAATCCAATTAAAGATTTACCTTTATTGATAAGTATCATCAAAGAGCCAAGATGGAATTTATATCAGTATTACTTTATAGAAAAATCAAAACAGTTTTCAAATGTTCTCTTTACCGGTGACGGCGGCGATGAACTATTTGGTGGTTATACTTTTAGATATAATAAATTTCTGAAATTATTCACGCAAGATGATAATTGGAAACAACGTGCATGTTCTTATTTAGATTGCCATGAACGGGATTGGGTACCAGATCAGGAAAAAATTTTTGGAGAAAACGTCAGATTTGACTGGTCTTCTATTTATGCACTATTTAGGGTGTATTTTGATAATCAGCTGGATCCTTTAGATCAGGTTTTTTTGGCTGATTATAATGGTAAGCTAATCTATGATTTTGTTCCCACCAATGATAAGTTTTTTAATCATTTTGGAGTAACCGGCCTTTCGCCTCTTTTAGATCATAAAATTATTGATATGTCCTTTAAAATCCCACCCCATGTTAAATTTGATAGGAAAAGCGGTACGGGAAAAATTCAGCTTAGAGAGATCCTATCCAATCTTAACAGTAAGAATATAGCTGATACAAAAATAGGTTTTGGAATGGACTTGAAAAGACTTTGGTCAAGAAACGCAAAAGAAATTGTTACATCAACTTTATCTAAGGCCAGTATATTTCGAGACAAAATAATCAACCGAGATTTTTACGAAGGTTCAATCAAGAAAATTGATGAAACGCAGGATGTTAGATACATTAGTAAAATGCTGCAACTTTTAAGTCTTGAAATATGGTACAAAATGTTCGTCACATTTGAAGTGAGTACAAAATATATGTTGTGAATCAAGTTTGCATCAAAAATTTTAACTTTTCAAGCCTTTTGTACCACAAAATTATTTGTATTCGTACTATTTGAATTGCTGCATAGCAAAGGATTTTATCGTGATAGCTACTCTTGTATAGATTTCTTAAAAATTTGAATCCAGTTTAATTTAATTGGCTACGAAGCATGACACATCCTTTCATTCCGCCGGATCTCGACCAGTAGCTCCATTAGTTTTAGAATAATATGCATATTAAGTAGCAGAGGAGAAGCGGAGTTCTGTAATTATCATCAGTATTATTAGTGCAATGGAAATTAAGAGGTTCCTTTGTTTAGTAAGATTCTTACCTAAGAATCGTTCTGTTCCTTATTTAGTATAGTTGCACTAATTTTGAGGTAACAAAACGAATCAAGAGGTTAGTATAAGTTAAATATACCCAATTCACTATTTTAAAGCTATTTACCAACTAGACGGAATTTTATTCTGTGTAATAACAAAATGGTCTTTTTTATCCATATCTGTGTTCTCATAGCTAGCTCCTATTAATCCCAAATTCTTACCTGAACTACCTATATCAATATCCAGGTAGCCGTGACTCAAAAGCCACTATAAAGATCGATCTTTGCTATAGTATCTATCTTCCTGTGGTAATGGATGAGTCATTCAAGAAACCCAATACTCGAATAATGACTTTACTTTGGAAAGGGCATAGTCGCTCATTGAACGGCATTTTTTGATTAATTGAACTTCCATGAGGGTTAAATTTGTATAATCAATTTGACATATACCTAATTTAAACTGCATTATATGCATCGATAATATTTTTTTCGTATTTTTCCCAGATTAAATTATTTTTAGCGTAGTTGAATATTCGGAGTCTTTTCTCATATAGTTCATTCATGTTTGACTTAAAATACTTTAATTTTAATACCATATCATCATAATCTTCAAAGGTTAAACAATTATCCACCAAAGTGTGAACGACGGAAGTTAAGTCAGAAGTGAGCATGACAAACAATCCTGCGTGCGCATACTCGTAGGCTTTGTTAGGATTCAAAAAAGGATGAGACCAATGTTTCTTCCAAGGTATCAATCCGATTGAATTTTGGAACATTTCGTAGAACATTTTTTTTCTTGGAAGGAATCCAGTAGCCCTAAATTTTTTTGATGACTCGGCTTCCCACCCTATTATTGTCAAATTTCCAATCTCTTGGTTCATAAAAAGTTCAGCAAGACCAGAGATATCCCTGTTAGTAACCTGTTTATGTTTACTATCGCCTCCCGCATAAACACATGACAAATTCTCACGGTCCTGAGGTTCCGTAAACTCAGTCGTTTCTACTTCCATGGGAAAATTAGGTACTACAAATATGTCTTTTATGTTGCTATCCATCATTTTGCTTAAATCATTTGCAATCTGTTCTGAAACAGTAATTGTTGGCACTGAAGAAACTAGCTCAGTCTCCCATTTCGTCCAAGTAGAAATACTCTTTCGAGAAATGAATGATAGTTTCATATCAGAAATAGCCCTACTAAAGCCTGAGTTTGAACCCTTGTTATCACGAAATTTTATATTTTCAGCATTGACCAAAGAAAGCATTTTGAAATATTCATGATCATCAAACACTATAGGCAGTTTGAGTTCATGTGAAATCTTTGCAGATCCAATATTGTGCGCATGAACAATATCGGGTTTAACTAGGCCCACCAATCTCTCTATTTGTTTCTTAACACGATGATAATAGTACGGAATGCCTATCATAGCTCCAGCGCTCCAGTTGATTGAGTGTACTTTTGAAAATACAGAATCAGTAATGGTGTTCAAGCGTCCTGCAAAAAATACCTCATGTCCGTTTTTCCTTGCAGTCAGTGCAGATTTTTCCACCCTCCAATCAGGGAGTCCATCATCTGAAAGGTGAAGAATCCTCATTTAATCATCCCGTTTGTACCATAGCTCAAACTGCTGAACAGCAACTTAGTACCACGTATATTTAATATTCCAATTATTAGAATCTACTGAATTATAGCAAAGTCATAATAATCGTACTAAATTTTTCAGATACGATTGTTTTGAGAATATTACATTTTTAAACGAGGAATATATTGCAAAAGTAAATGAACAGGTTTATCTTCAAAATAGGGTGGAAGTAAGCTTATGAAAATCCTCATAACTGGTGCTGCAGGTTTCTTAGGAAGCTACCTATCTGAAAAATATGCACTTGATAAGCACTTAGTATATGGTATTGATAATTTGATGAATGGAAACCTTAACAATATCCGTACTCTACTACACAAGAAGAATTTTAAATTTATTCGCGGAGATATAACCCAAAATGAAGTATACCTCAAACTACCAAATGATTTTGATGCCATAATTCATCTTGCTGCGCAAATTCATGTGGATAGATCAATTGTAAATCCCCAAGAAACTTTTAAAATAAATCTTGGTGGTACTTTGAAAATTTTGGAATTTGCTAGAATGAATGATATTAACAAGATATTGTACTCATCAACAAGTGAAGTCTATGGCTCTGCAGAATATGCTCCAATGGATGAGCTGCACCCACTATCTGCAAAACATCCGTACGGAGTAAGCAAGATTGCAGCTGATAGATTATGTTATACTTATAACGAAACATATGATCTCGGCGTTGATATAGTTAGATGCTTCAATTTTTTTGGTCCCCGGCAAAAAGATACTGGTTATGGCGGGGTAATTGCAATTTTCATAAACAGGGTCCTGCAAAATAAACCACCCATTATCTATGGTGATGGCAAGCAGACAAGGGATTACATGTTTGTGAAAGATGCTGTATATGCATATGATACGATTTTAAGGTCCAGAGGGAACCCAGGAAGAAACGGTATAAACTTCGGTAGTGGTAAGGAAATATCAATAAATGAGATTGCTGATATAGTAATCAAACATGGTGCACCTGATAAAAAATTGAGGGCAATTCATGTAGATCCTAGACCGGTTGAAGTGCAAAGGCTCCTTGCAGATATATCAAAAGCCAAGAAATTGCTAAAATTCAAACCACAAGTACAATTTGAAAAAGGGCTTGCTTTACTGATAGATTGGTACAAAAACTACAAGTCAGAGTTATGGCTATATTAGCATATGCTCACATATTATGAAGATCAAAAAAGTAATTGTTACTGGAAGTAAAAGGATTTGTTGGAAGACATTTATGTAACCGACTCACGGAAGTTGGGATCAGAATTGTTACTAATAATAGTATACAAAATACAACGGATGTAAACAATAAAGATCAGCTACTAACTAGATGATCTGGAACCACTGTCAACATAGACAAAGGTTTGAGGCTAATTTGTAATGATTCATCTATTTGAAAATCTTTCATACTAAACTATCTATAACCCTCGGCCACCGAATATTTTATGGAATGTTAGAGGATATCACAAATTTCAAATGTCCGCATGATTATAATTCTTGACTGCAATACTATAATGATCTTTGTAATGTCATAAGATGCAGATACATGATAAGAGCCTTCTAGTGTAATAGATTATTATATCATATTACTGACTGAATAGACTATGCGCATAGTGCACATATTGGACGCAGCCGGTGTTGCATGTATATATGCAAGGTATCAGCGATTGCAGGGACATGATTCAAAGGTCATCTGGAACATCGATGTTGGGGACAAATATGGAATTTATAACTTCTATAAGGATTTCGTAATTAATGTAACGCATAATCAATTTGCAGAAAGATGTATGCAGGAAGGAGAGTCAGCGGATATAATTCATGTCCATGGATATATTGACATACTGGTTAAATTACGTAAGAAATTCAAGTCAAAGAAAATCGTCTTACACTATCATGGTACGGATATACGCGGATTAAACAAACAGCAGCTTCCGCATAGATCACTATTATCGGATGCCATAATTAAAACAAAAATCCTATATAGGAAATTGATTGGACACGTGAAGGCCCAGAGATTGGCTGATGCAGTATGTGTGTCTACCCCTGATCTGCTATCATTAGTACGAAGAGGGATCTATATTCCGATTCCGATTGATACGGCTCATTTTACTTCCTCTTCTTTTGCAAAGGGTGATCGAAAAGACGCATTAACTATAAACTCAGAGGTCACAGACATACAGCGGGCGACTGACTATTGTAAAAAAAATAACATTAATCTCAATATTGAAGTTTATGATAGAACCAAAGATCCAATAATGTATGCGGAAATGCCCGACTTTATGAGGGGGTACAGGACATATGTAGACATCAGATATGTAAATGATACTGTTTTAAAGAATCTTAGTAGCACAGCACTCCAGGCACTTGCATCTGGACTCAGGGTATTGGACTTTAAGCTAAAGTACCATCAAGGTCTGCCCCCAGAACATGATGCCAAGAATGTAGTTTCTCAATTGTCTACAATTTACAAAGATTTAGGTATTTTGTAGTAATCCAATAATTTCTACGCTAATCAGTATGTGTTGGAATTTTTGGATTTTGTAATCTAAATTTTTTGTATCTCCAACACTACGTTCTTTACTACAGTAAACTTGATATTTTTGCGCAATAGCTAAACATCCAATTTGCTGGGAGACAACAACCAGCATTGTTGCCATGCCAATAAATTTCGAAATCTCATTAGATGTTTGGGTAAAAAAGTCTTAAATTCCAAAATACGAATATTTGATTCTTTACAGAAGAGCTCAAAATCTTTTATAGACCAGAAGTGCAAATGTGTAAAAGATTGTCTTGGAACATATCCTCTTAGCATTTGAATTCTCCATTTTATATAAGCACTATTTGGGATAGTAACGATGACGCCCTTTTTCGCATGATTAACAGCATCCATTAGAATTCTATGAGGGTGTGCAGTGTGTTCAATTACCTCTAACAACAATATGTAGTCATATGAAGTATCAATGCTCAAACCTAATCCATTGTTTATGTCACGTATTTCCGTTGATATCCCAATTAGTCTTGCTTTTTCGCATGCGGTAGATGATATATCAAGTCCAATTACCTTGACTTGTTTATTCTGGATAAGATATTCTGAAACTATTCCATCGCCGACTCCCACATCCAAAACTGTAGAATTAGATTCAATCCACTCTTCCACCAATCTAGCCCTTGATAAATTACCTGTGTTGACTGCAGAGTGGTATTTTTCATAATCTTCAAACACCTCATGAAAAGCCATATTATTTTCAGTTAGGGCTCTAAATGACTCGCGTAATATTGTCAATCCAAGCGATATTCCAAAACGAGGCGTGGTACGGGATTTCATTACATTGAGTGTGGATGAGGCTATATTTGATTTAAGTGATAATATAATCACTGGGTGGATGGATGATAGTCCCATAAACTCTACTTTCCGCTATTCCATTTTCGGTCAGGACATTCGTTTTTGGACTTGCGCTCTGGAATACTTAAATTGGACTGAAGAATTTCATTTTCCTTTCTTATTAGTTGTATTGATACTGGAAATAAGTTCATAAATAACTTTTGATGTCCTACCGCTACCGAACACAGATTTATTGTATTGAGAAGTTGGTGACGGGCTTCTGATGGCGTTCACTATATTCTTACTATTAACGCCAGTAAGAACATTCCACCGCCCTTTCATAGTTTCAACCCACTCTGTATTGTTTCTCATTGTAATACATGGAATCTTGAGTAAATACGCTTCCTTTTGAATTCCTCCTGAATCGGTAACGACTTTTGATGCATTTTGAAGTAGTGCTATAAAATCTATATATCCTGATGGGAGTAACAGTTTAACATTAGAGCATTTTAAAAGTCTATCTAATAAGCCAAAAGTTTTGAACATTTTCTTTGTTCGGGGATGGATTGGAAATACAATTGTATTATCACCAAGTGATTCGAAAGCCTTTAACAACTGGATAAAATATTCTCGTAAATTAGTATTTTCAGCTCTATGCATTGTAAGTAGTAAATAAGATCTTGATTTTAGGTCCAGTGTGTCAAGAATTTTTGATTGTTTTGAAATCACTTTTATCCTGTTTATAATTTCAACTGATAAATCTCCTGTGTAGAAGACTCTACCTGTTATTTTTTCATTTCTTAGGTTTGTCACAGCATTTCTCGTAGGAGCAAACAAATAGTCACTCAGATGATCTGTCATTATTCTATTGTTTTCTTCAGGCATTGCAGAATCGTAACTACGCAGTCCTGCCTCTACATGTCCTAGTTTTATCTTACACTTGTCTGAACATATGGCACCCGCTAATGTTGAATTAGTGTCCCCATAAACAAGAACAAGGTCAGCATTAGCCCATATGAGTGTGTTTTCTAGACGTTTTATTATTTCACCAATTTGGAAACATGAACTTCCCGATCCCACGTCTAGATAAATGTCTGGTTTTGGAAGTCCAAAATCGCTAAAAAATACATCGGACATTTCATAATCGTAGTGTTGACCTGTATGAACTATCATATGCTCTATGCCTGAGCCAACCAGAGCTTTATGCACAGGTGCCATTTTTACGAAATTGGGCCTAGCTCCTACGACAGAAACTATTTTCATTTTGTTATTATTAAAATTAATTTGAATAAAATATAAGGTTCATTCATTTTCGACTCATGACCCATCATTTACCATCAATTATTATTTATCGTTTTTCAACCTAACAGAATCATCCAAACCATGAATTGAGTACTTAACTGCTTTGTCGAGCTCTTATTCCAAATATCTGTTTTATCCTTGTCTTTTGTCTTGTTCTTATCGCTTTTCTAATCTCTAAATCATACATACTATCATAGCCATTCTCTTTGGGCTTATATGACAAGTAATAATATAACATGTAAATTGCTCCAAGTCTTCCCATAGGTTTTCCTGACAAAAAACATTGTACGAATCTTCCCAACACAAAAAGTGGATGATATCCAAGCGTTCTCATGCTTGCACCAAACTCGTAAAAATGATGGTTTTCCCCTAATTGTCTTGTATGTGAAAAGCGTGCCTCGTTAATAACTAAATTTTTAAAACCATGATATAGTGACATTTGCAAAATGACAGATTCGTATCCCATCTTCTCCGGATAAAGACGAAGAACATTATTAAAGAAAGAATTTCTAACAAATCTTCCTGCCCCATGGGGTGTAACATAATTATTATCATCATAATTTCCTGATGCAACAACTATTCTGTTATTGTTATCCATATTGTACATTATCTTCTCTGCATAGGATCCTTCGAATTGGGTATCATCTGTACCTATCATGTGATAATCTGTAATTCCCAAATTCAAAATCCTTGCAAGATTTATTGCTTTATTCCAATTTAACACGACCCTTCCAATGTCATATCCTAAATCAGGATTTGTGATGAGATGGATGTTATCATTTCTTGATTTTAGTTCTTTCAGGATACTTGGTGTATTATCAGTTGAACCATCATCAACTATTATTATGTATTTGGGTTTGATTGTCTGTCTTAGCAATGACTTTATCGCACTTTCTATATCATTTTCAGAATTCCTGCAAGTTACAATAACATAATAACTACCCACAATTATAATGAAAATAATGGACTTTAAACATCTTTTGCTGGAATTTAATTCAATGAAGTAAAAACAGTTACTATTTAAGAACCACTATCTAAATCAAAAACTTTGATTCCATTTTTATTTTAAAGTCATCTAGAGTTCATTTATCATAACTTTCTCTCATTTTCCTTCTGTATCTGATATCTTGCCTGCGCCATATAATCTTGTTTCTCCTTTTGTTATTCTCATTAGTGCTTCTTTCATTATTTTTTTATCTTCTTCGCTTACATTCCCTTCTATAAGATCAATTACATACATCCACATTATTGCACCCACCTTATTTTCTCTAAATAATGCATCTTGTTCAACCTTCCATTGAGTTTTCCTATGCCAATATCCCAGAAATATGCTTAAGGGTACATAAATCAAGATAAATAATAATGCAAAAATCAAAATACTATCAAAAATGCCACTAAAATAAGGAATCTTGTCAATCAATAATTTATACTGAATTGTTATAAAATTAGCAAATGTCATTGCAAAGACTAGGTATATAGTATGCCCATTGCGGAAGTCTAACCAGCGTCTCCTAAACCAATCTGTGTTGTTTAACGAAACTCTCATAATTAGAACTAAATGGGTCTCTTTTACAAATACATTCCGTTCTATTGCTCTATATTCTTTATTTTTCATAAAATATAAAGACATTATATAAAATTAATCAAAATTTTGGTTCTATTGGTTCATCGGTTATTTTATTCCGTTGTTGGGATTCAGTTGATGAAACAAGGCACTATGTTAGTTAGAAAGTTGTTCAATGTGTAGCTAAGTACTTCTAAAAAACGGATTACTGTTCCTGACAAGGTATCTAGATAAACCCAGGGCATGTTTGTCATATTCATCCTTACGACTTATAGAGTATTAAACCAGCCAGTCATTGGAAGTAGCTAAATCATTAGTAGGGAACAACGAATTAAAAAACGGATTGATTTACCATGCAGCTTTGACATGCAAATTTTGACATACGTTTATTGGACAGAAGAAGAATAAAAGATGGTTCTGTTAAGTTATTTGGGATGCTAATTCATTTTGATGAAATCATCAACACGAATACTGAGAAACGTTGATATAACTTATGAGATTTAAGAGCGATAATGGATACTAAATCTCTGGTTTTTGTGGTTATATCGTCTTTACTTGTAGCAGGAATTTATAGTTCATCTACATATTTCGTATTTGCTGCAGTTGTTTGCGCAAATGCTAAAGGAACTGGTGGAACGGTTAAATTTTGTTATAGAACTGATCCGACTGATAATAATGTTTACAGGTGTGAGAAAGGCAAAAATGGCAAATGGACTTGCGCTCCAACTGTGACACGCGAAGGGGGAGGTTCCAATATTGTGTCACCTGATCTAAAGAATGCAATAGATAAAGCGTATGCCGGTTATACTAAAGGTGGTAATAATAACACGAGGGTTTTGGAGGGTAATGTTGTGAAAGGCGGTGAACTTCTGAAAGGCGGTGAACTTCTGAAAGGCGGTGAGACCACAGGCAGTAATGAGACGTCTGATAATAACACTTTGCAATAATTTGATAAAAATGCAGAAAAATCAGATTTTGTCGCAAATAATATTCTAGTGGTTGATAATTTCAATTCCACTAAACAACCGAGTATTTTTCAAAACACCAACTGAAAATCAACAACGTTTAAAACTCCTGAAGATTCAGCAGAACCAAAATTTTGATAAACTATTTTTTTCCCATAATGAGAATATTTTTAAAATAGATAATTCCAATATCAAAGAGAAATTGAAGAAAAAGAATAGTTAATAAAAAAGCAAAATACACCCACCCATCACCCATCACCCATCTATCACCAAATAAAAAGCATTATTGATACTAAAGAAAAAAATAAGAGAACAGTTGCTAGAGTGCTTTTAATAGCCTATTCATTTGTTTAAAATCAATACCAAATCCAAATCTTTTTTCTTCTCTCTTCATATTCCGATACATACTCATAAGTAACTTGAAGTGTTTAATTGAATTAAGTTTCCCGTCCATTTTTAGTCTAACTATTCTGTAAACATCGTCATAATATCCGAATTTCTTAAGAATTCTTTTTTTGTAAAGACTTGAATCAAAGGTTGAATCTCTATTTAATATGTCTATGAATATATTGCAGCAAATTAGAGAAGGAATGATACCTTCACCGAGTAATGGAAAGACACATCCTATGGATTCACCAACACCTATTATGTTTTCATTATGGAAGGGGAGCATGCGTTTGGGAGGAGACAGCCTTATAGGCCTTCCAATTTTTCTCAATACCTTTGCATGAGGGTTTTTTTCAAAGAATTCTGATATTCCGAAATATCTTCTGTCAATATCACCAGCTCCTATATATGCTCGTCCATTTCCCAATGGGAAGAACCAGAAATAACCTCTGGCTCCTTTGTATCCAATCACGTAAAATTCATCAATTCCTTTGACATTTTCTACAAGAAATTCGTATGACGGTATTATGAAATCTTGAGGGGATCTAGGAAGAAGAGATCTGTGAAATCCAGTACAATCTATAATATAATCAAAATTTGAAAGAAAATCTGATTCTGGAGTACAGTGAAATCCATAGTTTATCTTCAATCCATGGCAGAGATCAGCTTCCCATAGATATTTGTCATATGTGACCAATCCCTTAAGATCCAAATATTCTATTTTTTCTTCAGGGAGATCCATTCTTAATTTTTTTCCATAATGAAGAACATAATTATCGAAATTAAGCCCGGCATTTTTGGAAAAAGTTTCCAACATGTTCTTTGAAGCCCCCCATGCACACACTGGCCAATGAGATTCCTTTTTTGTGGCTTCAAAGATCTCTATTTGATGTCCAAGTCGTTGAAGACGATTTCCAAGATAGGATCCTGCCACTCCTGCGCCAACGATAGCCAGTTTCACGTTATTTTTGATATAAAAATTGTTTATATTTCTTGTTAATAACGGTTCTTTAGGTATAACTATTTCATTTTGGCAAGGGGGTAGATGATTGTAAAATAAATTCAATAAACTGCCTGTTAAAAAATAATTGCTTGTTTTAATAATAATTTTATTCTCTCTCAAAATAGACTTTCATGATTGGATTTGGTTAATCGGAAAAAAATCGTTGAAGGATTATTAAAAAATTTCAGTAAAAGTATACTATTATGAAAGAATTTAATATTTATTGTATCTAGTAGAAGAACTACTTATACTGCAACTTAGTTACAATAGAAAGATGAGTTCGACTTAAATAGTTAGTAATGTAGCCCTATAATGGATGCAACAAACAATGTCATACATGTTAGCAACAATATTAGTAGCACTAGCAACTATTAGTGGAATAGGAATGCAGAGTTCAATGCAAATAGCACTGGCACAGGGCTTACCATTGTCAAGTCCAGCGTGTGGTCAAGTAGTTCATGCCAACGTGACTTTGACTGCAAATCTTGTCTGCACAGGAGATGGATTAATTGTCGGAGAGGATAACACAACAATTAACTTGAATGGATATTCTATTCAAGGACCAGGAGATAATAGTTCTAAAATAGGCATAGGCGTACCCCACTCAAATAATATAGTTATACAGGGTTCTGGCTCTATTCGTAATTTCCAAGCAGGAGTTTTGATAACTGGCTCTGAAAATACTGAAATAAATAGAATAACATTTGAAGGAAACAAGATAGCTGTCTTCATGACTGGTTCAATTGGAAGTACTATTGAACAGAACTTTATTGGGCCAAATACAATTGTGGTAGCATCTCACTCATCTACTGGAGCTCAAATACACGCCAATATGATGACTGGTAATGATCTGGCAGGCGTAACACTAGTCAATACAGATAAATCACAAGTAGATGCCAATTCAATTGGTGGAAGCAAGAACGGCATTTTCCTGGATGCGCAGAGTACAAAGAACACGATATTATATAACAACGTACTAAAGAATGATATCGACATAAATAATGCCGATGGGTTGCCACTCAACATTAATGGAAACGAGTTGCTGAAGAACAATTGTTTCGTCAGTCAACCAAGCGGTGGATGCAATCCTCAATGAGAGCGACCTCGTCATAGAAGCTGAATAAAAACTACAAACCTCATTTTTTTATTTTAATTTACAAAACAATTGTCTTCATTATTTTATTGAAAAATACTTTGCATTAAGCAGTTTCATGGCAGATAATCTCAGAAGAAATTTTCAGTTCTCTTTTCATTAGGATGTATTGCAATTCGCTATGTTTATGCCTATCACTTTAGAATAGCATGAAACTTTGTAGAAAAAATATTGATTCAAACAACTGCGATAGAATATGTCTTTTTTAACCCATTGTACTTCGTGCAATAGTTCAGTTATCATTATTATTTGTCCCTGTCCAGTATTCGCAATTTTCATTATGCATCCTCGCTAGTATTGGCCGTGCATCAATGGGTAACTTTTCACTCAACAAGAAAATTATCTTTAGAGAAAACATTTGGGAATAAGTTTCAAAAGTTCATGTTAGTTTGACCTTTTAAATACTAGATGTTCATAATGTTTCGAAATTCATATAATGTAGAAAGGTGTGGATATTACATGGTTATAGAAAAAAAAAGTATTGTGTTTGTCTTTGCTAGTGCATTTGTTTTGTTCTTAGTATCGTACTTATACGAAAATTCTCATCAAAATATAATTCTCTATGCACTACCACTAGAAAGCTCAGTAAATAATAACACAAATGGCACATCTACTAACAATGTGACAAGTTTTCAAAATGTTACTGGTTCTAATACTACCAATGTGATTCCTTATGTTTTAAACGTAACAAATAGTTCTGATACCACAGCACAGGTAGTCACCCAACTCATTCAATCAGTTAGCGGCGGCCAATCGACATCTCTGCAAGAAGTACTGGATGCTGCAAGCAGCGGAAATCCGTCGTCATCGTCCTTTGAGCAAGTAATAGATGCTGCAAGTAATGCACTGAATAACAAGAGTACTAATAATGGTGGTACTAATAATACTACCAATAACGGAGCAGTAGGACTCCCTTGAGGAGTTTCAAATAGTTATCCTGTTGATACTAAAATAATGCTTTAGGTTTTTGTTTATTATTCGTTCAAATACTTTCCTTGAATTCTATACCTTATGTATTTGTCTTCCAAGGAAAACTTGGGTGGATGGGGATCAAAAGTTGGGTTATTGCAATTTGTACATAGGTTAGAAAGTGTATAGATTTTACATGAACTACATTTCTTTAATTGATGTCTAGTAATCTCTTTTCATCTCCTATTTTTCTTAGAATCTTCGCGAACAAAATTAAATAATCCCACTTTTTTTCCTACTGAGTTTGAAATTTTCTCAATAGCATTATTCAAAGTTTTTTCAGCAATTTTGTAATTTTCTGCTTTGGCGATTATGCGATAGCGTGGTGCAGCTATGTACGAAATTGCAATAGATATATTGTTCTTATCTAGTTCTGCTGACGATAGGACATTTTTTATAAATTCAACCCCTTGTGGTTCATTTACGTTGATTTCTATCACTCCCCGAATCTCCACACTGGGAATTTGAATCTTTTTGCTCTCTTCTGCAATTGCGGTTCTTACCTCATCGGAGATATCAAGAGATTTTATCGAGTCAATTCCCTTAAAGGCAACTGATTCAAACATATCATACAAATAATCAAATTTTTGCAATATTATTTCTTGAAGCTCTTTAAGCTTGTCATCACTCATGCTTGTTTTCGTTTTAATCATATGCATAAACGCCGAAGCCTTCTCACTCTTCTTAACTTCGATAAGTTTGGATTTTCTTTCTTCACGTGATACCTGTTTGAGTGAGAGGTCTACCTCAACTCTTGATTTGTCCACTCTTATGACCTTAAGTACAGTCTTTTGTTTTGGTCTTACATATCGCTCTATATTCCTAATCCATCCAGTTGCAATTTCAGATACGTGTAGAAATGCTGTTAAGTCTTGATACTCATCTAAAGAGACATAAGCTCCATGACCCGTAACTTCCTTTATGGTTGCAATTACCAAGTCTCCGGCTTCAGGCAGTTGTTTGATATCAGTGACCATTTAGAAAATACGCACATTGGTACTATACTTTAAGGTTGCTTGAGTCATTTATAATGATGTTTTAGCTTGACCAAACTTTCATGTATTTCTGTCGAATACTCTAATTTTAAGGGCATAAAGCGTTTCCACCAGTATGGCGTTCAAATTGATCTTCTGATTGCAATTTTTTTTCACATTGCCGCTATCTTGCGCCTTATTACATTTATTGATAAATTTGTCATCCGACTGCTAGGAATCTGAATCAGCATATCCTGAATTTATTAGACCGATAGCTTGAACTACAATTGTTGACGTCAAAATTGTTGTCAAGATGACAAATTTTAAACTCTTACCAGAATATTCATTTGGCGTTAATATGGCAGGCTCAATATAAGCATAATACTGTTCAAGTTGTTCTATATTTAATTCAAACCAGTTTCGATTACTTTTAAGTCGTAACCAGAAAATACCCAGTTAAATAGACATCATGTTTGCTTAAAATCTGATTACTTTTCAAAAATCTATCCCTCTTTTGGCCTTTAATCCTTGTTTGTAGGGATGCTTTATCTCTTTCATTTCAGTAACTAGATCAGCTGACAAGATGATTTCCTCACATGCATAATTTCCCGTAAGAATTAATGACAAACGTTTTGGACGGTATTGAATCACCTTCATGACATCGCTTAATTGTAGAAGTCCAAGATGCAGTGCATAATTAATTTCATCTAAAATAATAATATCAAAAATATCAAGCGATATCTTTTGTTCTACTATGTCCAGTGCAGTCTTCGCTGCTTTTACATGTTCCTCAAAAGGATGGTCGTCGTCAATGATTCCTATAAACCCTTTTCCTGCTACTATCAATTCAAAATCTGGTTCTAGCTTCTTTAAACTATTTAGCTCTCCATAATGCCATTCGCCTTTAATGAATTGAACCATGCAAACTTTGAGTCCATGTCCTATAGCTCTCAGTGCAACTCCCAAAGAAGCGGTTGTTTTACCCTTCCCATTACCGGTATATACTATGACGATGCCATCATTTGAAGCATTTTGTTTGTCCATCTATATTACCGCAATCAAATTAACGTCATTGGATTACTTAGACATTTTTCAATTATTTTATTTATTTTTGTTTATTATTTTTGAAAAGCAAAGTCTATTTTTATCAACAGGCTATTAACTTCGTTAGGGCCTTAAAAAATCATAAATTGTATTGATTGTAACTTTCAATCATGAAAGGAATGTCGTTCAGCGAAAAAGAGATCGAATATCTTTGTTCCAACGAAATTTGAAGAGTTGCAACCTGGAACGAAAGATTACCACATGTAACTCCTGTTTCGTATATTTTCTCTGAAGGCAAATTTTACTTTGTAATGGACTATAATACTTTAAAATATACTAATTTGAAAAAGAATAACAAGATTTCGCTATTAGTTGACACGAATGAAGATAATAAGAATAAAGCCGTTGTTGCACAGGGAACTGCCAAATTCATTCATAGAGGAAAAAATTTTGAAAATTTGTGTAAGCTCTTTCACAATAGATTTGATTGGGTAAGGCAAGATCCATGGAAACAGGGCGAGGCTCCATTTGTAATGGTAATTCCGAATAGGAAAGTTAGTTGGCGATAGGATAAAAATACGACTTTGGTAGATTTTAATTAATGATTTACAAAAAAATTGAAAATTCTATTGGAGATTTATGTAAATACTTAATTCCGATTAAACATGAGTATTATTTGGGAAATGGAAAAGAAATTGCAATATGTACCTTATCCAGTATCAAATTATTATTAGAAATTTCAAATGATATTAAATTGATGAGAAACGTTGCCATTGTCGGAAGATTATTGTCAGAAAATAAAGGAATTGATAAAATCATAAGATATTGTCTTTCAAATAAGGAACTTACCTATTTGATTGTATGTGGAAATGATGGTCGTGGACATAGGGCTGGCGATGCACTAATTGCATTATCTAATAATGGCATCACAAAGGAAGGTAGAATCATCATGTCAAAAAGCCCTTGTCCTCATATTATATCATCCTTTGAGGAAGTGGTAATGTTTAGAAACCGTATTACCATTCATAATCTAATTGAAGAGACGAATCTAGAGTTCATAAGGTCATATTTAGATAGGCTTGGTTAATAATTCATTTTCTTTCTTTTTTTGTTTATGTTGTTCTTATTTGAATAGTATTTTACAACATCTTCAGGTGTCATTTTCAATTCAATTGTTGCCTGAAGGACAAAATGCCAAATATCTATTAATTCCTCCTTTGCATCCTCAAGATCGAAATGAGTCGGGTTTTTCCACCATTTCCAATTAGTCAATCTTTGAAGTTCTACGGCTTCATGTATTATTGCAGTACAGAGAAATGAAATTCTCTCTTCACTCTTTGAAGGATACCGTGGTGAGGCTAAAACAGAAGCAAGCTCGCTTTGCATCTCAATTAATTTTTCTAGTTTATCCACTTGCAAATCATATAAAATGTTTAATATAGATTTTAACCTTCCATTAAGATGGAATGGAGTCGTGCTTCCTATCAATAGATAGACTAGATATGGGAGTTCTCCATTAGCATCTTTTTATTATATAACTTAAAAAAATACTAATAAATGTTTCTACTGTTGCAGATATAATTTGAAATACATCATTTTATTATATTATTTACACAATTTTATATCAGTTACTGTAATAATTAAGCATGCTAATGTAAATCTTATTAACATCGATTTTTCTAATTTTCAAGAATATTAGGGTATTTATCTAAAAGTTCGCTTATATCATAGTAGTATCCAATGAAATAGTCCAAAATAAATTAGAAATGTGATCAAGAATCGTGAAGCCCATCTGATTTGATTACAAAGTGTGCTTTGCTATCGGTCGATGGTTTCATTAGTTTTGCACTAAATTTCGATTCATCAACCTTTACTGCCTTCAGTTCTAAAGTCACGTGAGCAAGACTGGATATTGTCTTATTCAATAACTCATTATATGGAAGAATTTTCTTTTGAAATATATCAAAATCTGAATCTTTAAATTCTTTTTTTGAGGTACTCGAAGTAGTAATCACTATTGCTATGTCATTGGCTATTGCATTTATGGCAAGGTCGTGCATGTGCTTTCTTATACGAATTTGTATTGGCAATGCTTTTTTATTTTCATTCAAGAATAAGTAACTAAAATTATCAATAATTACTAAAATCGGATTCAAATTTAGAGCATAGTTGACAAGTACCATCTGAACGTTTGTTGACAAGATCCTCAATCTTCTTATTCTGCTTAATATCCAACCTGAATCTTGTTTGTCCTTGATGTATGAAAGAATTTTTTCAGGACGAAAAAGTCCCTGTGTGTCACCAAATATTATTGATGAATCTTTGTAAAAGCGTGAAGCATTGACGCACAAAGAATAGCACAGACTAGATCTTGCTTCTCTCGAATCAGATAGAATATTAGTAATTAACCCTGTTCTGATTCCTCCACCAAGTATCTCATCAATTGAAGATGATCCCGTTGTGATAATTTGCATAAAATTAATCTCTATAATTATTTATATACAATGTCTTGGATTTTGGGAGAAACTTTTTATTGTCGATCTTATTTTTTGAAAACAAAAGTGATAACCTAACATATGTCATCATCCCCACAGCAACCAAAAAGACCGCTAACAATTTTACAACGTTCATTAAATATGAAAGTATCTGTCAGACTTAAAAATGAGTTGGAGTACAGAGGTAGGATGAATAATGTAGATTCGTACATGAATTTGATTCTATTGGATGCCGAAGAATTTAATGGTGCAAATGCCGTTGCAAATTATGGGAAAGTAGTTATTAGAGGAAACAACGTTTTATTCATCAAAATAGAAAAAGATCTTTAAGAAAAGAGATACAATTGGGATTGACGTAATCAAAAATGGGAAGGCGGTATCTTTTTACTTCAGAGAGTGTAACTGAAGGGCATCCAGATAAGATATGTGATCAGGTTTCTGATTCAATACTTGATGAGCTTATCAATCAGGATCCAGATTCGAGAGTAGCAGTAGAGGCTATGACTACTACTGGTATAGTATTTGTAGCTGGAGAGGTAACATCTAAGGCAAGAATTGATTCTCAACAAATTGTTAGAAGCACACTAAAGGATATAGGCTACAATGGATCAAAATATGGATTTGATGGAAATAGTTGTTGTGTATTAACCTCAATTCATGAACAAAGTCCTGATATATCTATGGGTGTTTCCAAAAATGAAAACGGAGTCCAAGGAGCAGGAGATCAAGGGTTAATGTTTGGATATGCAACTAGTGAAACTGCGGAGCTAATGCCATTGCCTATTACATTGGCGCACAAATTAACTATGAAATTGGCCATGGTTAGAAAAGATAAAATTTTAGATTGGATAGGTCCTGACGGAAAATCTCAGGTTTCTGTTATTTATGAAGATTTTATTCCAAAGAAAATTGACACCGTTGTAGTTTCAACTCAACATACGGAAGATGTATCGATATCCCAAGTGAGGGAAGAGGTAATTTCAAAGGTTATTAAACCAATTTGTGATGAATTGATTAATGATTCTACTAAATTTCTAGTAAATCCAACTGGCAGATTTGTAATAGGCGGCCCTGTAGGTGATACTGGGTTAACTGGAAGAAAGATAATAGCAGATACGTATGGTGGCATGGGCAGACATGGAGGTGGTGCCTTTTCAGGCAAGGACCCTTCTAAAGTTGACAGGTCAGCTTGTTACATGGCAAGATATGTAGCGAAAAATATTGTTGCATCAGGATTAGCTTCAAAATGCGAAGTGCAATTGGCATATGCCATAGGAGTGGCGGATCCTGTTTCAATTATGGTTGATACATTTAATACAGGAAAAATTAGTGAAGAAGAAATTGAAACTCAAGTAAGAGAAATTTTTGACACTAGACCTGTTGGAATCATAGAAACGTTACAACTAAAAAGACCAATATACAAGAAGACCGCCGCATATGGACATTTTGGTAGGAACGAACCCAGCTTTACATGGGAGAAAACCGACAAATCAGATTTATTTAAGCTCTAAAAATTCGTACTATTTAGGCCATCTGAGATCTGGGATTCAGACTTTTTAATGATGTCAATCGTTTTTCCAATATCTCTTTCAATATTAAATTTCCTTGAAAAGAATTTAAGGATATTTCTTACGTCTCTCATGAGCACTTCCTCTGCATTAATAGTATCAGTACGAACAGCTTGTGGCCAATCCAGGATAAAAATATTGTCATCATTTACTACAATATTATATTCATTCAAATCGCCATTAATGTATCCTTTGTGATAAGCGATTCTCATACTTTCTATAATCTTTTCCAATATAGATTGTGGATTATCAAGATTTACAACTTCTGATAGCCTAGTACCATAAATAGGTTCCATAACTATGCAATGAAAAGACCTGTACAATGGATTAGGAAACGAAATACTGGAATTTCTAAGATATTTTAATATGTCATACTCCTTTTTTGCTGTTTCGATATTCAATATTAACCAAGTACTAGATCCTGAACTCATATCTCGTTTTCTCTTAATCTGCTTGAAACTAGATCTTCCGATTCTAAACAGCTTTACAATCTTGTCATGGTTTAACGAATTACGAGCAAGAAAGACTTCTGCTTCCTTACCGATACCAATTTGGGGTCCAATTGCGTCAATTACATTTCGATTAGCTAGAATTTTTAGTACATAGATATCCAGACCTGTTACCAATAATGTAAACCCTAGATTGCTTTTGCCTATCAATCCAAATTTAACAAGTCGTTCCAAATGATGTTTAACCAAACTTTGACCTAAATTTGAATATTGGCTCAGAGTAGAAAGATTTAAAAATTGATGATTTTTTAATGAAGATGCGAATACCTTTAATATTTTAAAATCACTTTTATTCAATAATGAAACAACATGTCCTGCCTTTGAAAAAGAAGACAACTGAAGGCTCCTACTCACAATATTAGATTAAAATGTTATTGTTTTAATTTACAGATAATAATTAAAATATCCAAGCGACGCAGTAGAAGTGTTGTCTCTTGATGGAAAAATAGTTATAGTAACAGGTAGTACACGGGGACTTGGACTTGAGATTGCAAGAGAAATAGCAAGAAATGGAGCGACTCTTATTATTACTTCTAGGAATAAATCTAAATTGAAAGAGGCATGTAAATTGATTGACAGAGATTGTTATGGATTTCAATTGGATGTTTCCAAAAGAGGGAGCCTAACCGCATTTATCAAAAATATTTTAAAAGAATTTAAAGCTGTTGATGTCCTGATAAATAATGCTGGATTTCCATTTGAAAGGAAAATTTGGTTCAAAAAAATCCATGATATTTCGCAAAAAGAATTAATGAATATTCTTCAAGTTGATTTGATTGGCTCTTTTTTAATGACTAAAGAAATATTAAAGTTAATGATCAAAAAAAGAAATGGAGTTATCATTAACATCACTTCAACACCTGCCATATCCGGACACATTTGCGGTTCTCCATATTCGATAGCAAAGGCAGGACTGATTAGTTTAACAAAACATATTGCTTCCGAATATGGACAATCTAATATCAGATCTTATTCTGTTGCATTGGGAAACATCTATACAGATTCAATGCGTGTATCTCTTTCAAAAACCGAAATAGTCAAAGCTAAAAATGAAAATATCATGAAAAGATGGGGTAGACCAGAAGAAGTTGCAAAAACTATTGTATGTCTTGTCAGTGATAATTTTTCATTCTCAACAGGAAATACTATTATTATTGATGGTGGTAAAGTAATTATTTAGAAGTGAATGTTAATGTTCCAAAGCATCGATGATATCAAAGATGATAAAGATTTACCTATTAGCAAAAAAAGAAATCTGAGAACTGGATATACAACTGGTACTTGTGCAGCAGCGGCAACAAAAGCCGCATTGTCGGTATTGATAAATGAAGAAAAATTATTAAAAGTAAATGTTTCTCTTCCAAAGGATAAGAACATAGTAATTGATATTGCGTGGATAAAGTATGAAAATCAAAAATCTGTTACTGCTGCAGTAGTCAAGGATGGTGGGGATGATCCTGATGTCACCAATGGTGCTGAAATATGTGCAACAGTATCTTTTTTGGAAACTGCAAATAAAATAATTATTGATGGGGGTATTGGTGTTGGAAGAGTCACTAAACCTGGGTTGGGACTTGAAATAGGTAGAGCAGCAATTAATCCAACTCCACTTAGGATGATAAACAAAGCTATTGAAGAAATTCTTGGAGAACGAAAAAATAGTTATGGATTAACAGTAATTATTTCAGTTCCTAAAGGAGAGGAAATATCCAAGAGAACCGATAATCCGAGATTGGGAATAATTGGCGGTATATCAATATTAGGAACAACTGGGATCGTAATTCCATATTCCACTGCATCATTTGCAGCCTCTATCCGTCAGAGTATTGATGTTTCAAAAGCAATGGGTTCTGATTCAGTTATCTTGACTACCGGTGGCAGAAGTGAAGATTTTGCACGTAGTATTTTTGGAAACTCAATTGCGAACCACTCCTATATTCAAATAGGAGACTTTATCGGATTCAGCATTAGACAATGTGCAATTAAGAAAATTAAGAAAGCGTTTGTTATTGGTTTTATCGGTAAATTAACTAAAATGGCAAAGGGAGTAAAACAAACACATGTGAAGGGCTCTCATGTGGATATGAATTTTCTTGCTGGTTTGGCAATCAAGTGTGGAGCGAATAATCAGCTTGTAGAAAAGATAAAGTTGGCAAATACCGCAAGACATGTTGGGGAGTTAATTGATCAATATGGATTGAGTATATTTTATGACGTTCTATGTGAGGAGGTCTATCATCATCTGAGTAAATATTCTGCATCTGAATTACAAATAAAAATCATATTACTTGATTTTAATGGCAATACAATAGGAAAATATCCTAAGGACTAGACGAACAAAAAACCAATATTACACTATACCCCTTCAAGGAAACCATCTTTTTGGAGCTTTTCAGCGTGAGCAGAAATGTATCTCCATACGATGTCTGCCTTGTCTGGTTGAAAATCCCATGGTGCAATTAAAACCACATCATGTTCTCTTATCCACATACGTCTCTTTATCTTTCCTCTAATTCTACAAGTCCTGACTTTCCCGTCAGTACATTTCACGATAATATTGTCTCCTCCAACTAATTTTATCACGCGCCCAAGTAATTCGCCCTGTTGAGGCATAACTAACTCCTTTAGATCCGATTCGCTCAGTACTTTTCTTTTTCCTAATTTAAAAACCTCTGTTAAAAGTCCTTTTAAGCAAAATAAAAACCTAATGATCCTGTATAAATTTATAGAATAATTAATTTGTATATTAGACAAGGTTCATTATTCTTTAACATCGTTTTAATTTAATAACAATTGCTCGAATTTCCTAAGTTATGATGGAAAGACAAGGTTAGGTTCTTTTCATGTCCAGAATAACTTGATAATTCTTTTGTGATATCAGTTCCCTTAAATAATATAACTAATTTCTGGCAGCAAGGTTGTTTAGTTCACAAAATAGTTTCAATATCGCAGTATAGTCCAATTCAGAGTAACCTCTATTTACCGCAATCCGATAATATTGTTCGGCCAATGATGAAAAGGAAAGACTAGTTCCACTATTTTTTGCACATTCATTAAGCAATTGTACGTCCTTGAGCATATTTTTTAGAAAGAATTTTGGCTCAAAATTATTTTTGATCATCTTTGGACCTTTTATTTCGCTTAGACCCGTTTTAAAATAAGTTGAATTTAGAATCTCAAGAAAGATTGCGGGGTCTACTTTTGATTTCTTTACAAATACTATTGATTCTGACAATGAGATCGCAATTAACGCAATGTTAAGATTGAGTGCGAGCTTCATGTAATTGGCAGCCCCATCTGCATTACCTATATAAATTATTTTCTTGCTAAAATTATTCAAAATCTTTCTACATTTTTCAAATATTTTCTTGTTACCAGAAACGATGGATATTACATCTCCTTTCAATGTTGCGTCCGGCCCTCCCATTATTGGAGCCTGAATAACTTTGTATCCTATTTTTTTCATGCTGTTAGCACAATATATGGAATCTTCTGGCAATACAGTGCTAGTGTCTACGACGGTCAAGTGTTTGTTATTGCAGTGAATTAAGCCATTCTCACCAAACAAAACTTGTTTTACAGCATAACCGTCCGTAACACTAACAATTACAAAATTGCATTTCTTTCCTAACATCACAGGGTGTTCCATTCGGATTGCGCCCTCTTTTACTAGTGCATTTGACCTTTCTTTGGATCGGTTATACAAATAAACTTCAAATCCTCTTTTTAATAATCTATGAGCTATTGCAGATCCCATCAATCCGTTTCCAACAATTCCAATCTTCATAAAATAATATCTTAACTGTAGAAATTTAAGATTTTTCAAAATCGGTGAAGGTACAAACCGCTCTTAGCTAGTGCATTGTTTGATTTTTATTTAATTAGAATAAGAAAGGTCTCATAATCTCATGTTTAGTAACGAATAAATCAATTATTAGATGTATTGTGAAATAATAGCTGTAAGAATGCGCGATTTTCCTAACTAAATTTGAGGTTATTTCTGAATGATCTTAGATATCACTTGTTTGTTATTTAAAACAGCACATATGAATATTAATTGCCTCTTTGAATAATTACGTTGTAAATAATGAATAACAATGTTGTAACCATCAATCCTGCTAATGAGCAGGTTATTTCTGAGTATAAAAACATGACAAATGAAGAAATTACCAAAATTGTCGATAAATCAAGAGACGCATTTAGAGAATGGAAAGGTGATATTCGCACCAGATCGATCATATTGCTTCAATTGGCTGAGCAATTAAGAAAAGATAAGGAACGCCTTGCTAGAATTGCGTCTCAAGAGATGGGAAAACCGATTAAGGAATCTCGTTCAGAGATAGAAAAATGTGCCTGGGCCGTTGAATTTTACTCATACAACGGTGATCTACTCCTCAACAATGAATCACTAAACAGTGATGCCAATAAGACTATGATAACCTTCCAACCTTTGGGAGTAATCGCAAGTATTATGCCGTGGAATTTTCCATACTGGCAGGCATTACGATTTGCAGCACCTTCGTTAATGGCTGGAAATACAATTGTTTTGAAACCTGCCAGCGCGACAATGCAATGTGGTATAGAGATAGATAAAATTATACAAAAAAGCGGTGCTCCGGGTGGAGTGTTTAACACTATTATTGGTAACTCAAAGATTGCAGAAATGTTAATTGATTCCAAGATAGATGGAGTTACCTTTACTGGAAGTATTGAAATCGGAGCCAAAGTAGCGCAAAGGGCTACCTCACGGCTAAAAAAATGTGTGCTGGAACTTGGAGGGAGTGATCCATTCATTGTTCTGGATGATGCAGATATTGACAAATCCACGTCAGGAGCCATTAAGGGGAGATTTCTAAATTGTGGTCAAAGTTGTGTCGCATCAAAAAGATTCATTGTCTCTAAGAATATATCAAATGAATTTATGGAATCCTTCGTTCAAAAAACAGAAAAATTAAGAGTCGGAGATCCACTGTCTGACAATACTGACATAGGACCACTATCAAGTATAAAGAGTTTAGATAATATCGATTCAATGGTAAAGGATGCCATAAGCCATGGTGGAGAGCTATTAACTGGAGGGGAAAGGATTGGTAGTGTTGGCGCATTCTACAAACCTACAGTGATAAAAAATGTCAATCCAAATATGCGGGTGTCAAAAGAAGAAACTTTTGGACCCGTTGCCCCAATAACGATAGTTGAAGATGAAGTTGAAGCCATAAATGTAGCAAACAATTCTGAATTTGGACTTGGAGGTAGTATCTGGACTCGGGATTTGGTTAAGGCACAGAAATTATCAATGGAAATGGAATGTGGAATAGTTACTGTTAACAACATGGTTGCTTCTGATCCAAGAGTTCCTTTTGGTGGTATCAAGCATAGTGGGTTTGGAAGAGAATTATCAAGATATGGTATGCTAGAATTTGTGAATGTAAAATCAGTTAGATTTTACGATAAACTTGTTTATGAGCATCATGGTGATTAATAATAGATGAAAATACATAATAAAATGTCTTGTTTGAAATATTCGCAAGTCATTTATGTTTTGATAATAATTTTCTAATATAATACTACCACATATAATCTGATATAATGTGGACCTGTTTGGTGAAATTGAGATAATAAAATCTAACAGATTGTAAGAGCTATTCAGTTTTCATACAACTAAGTTTTTATCATAATTGAAGTTCTGCACTTCCAAAAAGTACTGAAAATGCTCTGCACCAGATCAAAAACCAGATTGTACTTGGATAAATTGACGTCTTGAGGTATTTCATAGTTCTGATTACCAACATTGCCTTTTAATCTTCCAACATTCACTGAATCGGATGCTTTTTTATCTGTTGAAAGATATACATACACATCTGGTCAATTTGTAGATTTAAAATCTTCTAGTCTTAATATTGATTTTCCATCAGCAAATATAAAAATTTTGACCATACCACTAACATCATGAAATCCATCTCCAGCGCCCCCAAATCTTCCTGTTAATGTGTTGTTTATACTATTGGAATCCATTCCGGTCATATCTTCCGTTACTGTACTATTGTATTTCGCAGCCATCACCATTATATTATCAATCTGCTCTGATGTCATATTTTTTGCGATTCTTGTTCTTTCATCTTCAGTTAAATTCACGAATTTGCTAAACGTAATATTTTGATTAATTTCGGTATTCAAGTCCAGTGGAAGTTCATTCACAGTCTTACTTGTAAAAAGAGGTGAAAGTGTAAGTTTCGGTAACAGCAGCAGCAGAGATAATTGCAATAATTATTCCAATCTTTACAATCTTTTTCAAGTTTTATGTCAATTCACGACTATCTTATTTTAACTTATTTCAAAAAATATACGGTTGTTTAGTATTTTTTAGCAAGGTTTGTAACTTAATTTATTTTGAACTCTCATTTTTTTGACATAATACTTTAAGCCAAG
>VBPX01000037.1 GCA_005877075.1 Nitrososphaerota archaeon
CATACATAGTGCCTATTCCACCAATATGATGGTCTACACCCGTAAGCAGTGACACTCTAGCCGGGGAGCAGACAGGTATTGTATGATAGTTAGTCATAACTTTGCCTTCTTTTGCCAAAGCATCCAGATTTGGGGTTGAAATTTCACCACCAAACGCACCTATATCAGCATAACCAAAATCATCACCAACGATCATCAAAATGTTAGGACGTTTAGTTTCACCTGCCGGTTGAGCATAAGTGAATTTGGTCGTCATAAATGACGGTATGGTTACCAAGCTTAAGGTCAATGTAAGCAGCGTCAGAAATCCAAAAACATACTTCAAATTAAGAATCATTAAAATATTATCAATACATCTTACATATAAGTATAGGTTGATTATCATTACAATGTTATAAAACCAAGAATACATTGGCATTCGATACACAGTTAACTTAAAAAGTATCATTATCCATCATCTGTTATGAATAGAACCATTTATTTATTCATAACATTTGGCCTAATCATATTGCTAGGAACATTTGTCATGTACGGTATAGAATCACAAGTACCTAATTCAAAAATTAAAACACTTCTTGACGCATTATGGTGGTGTGTTGCGACGGTTACCACTGTAGGATACGGTGATATAGTACCGATCAGTAACATAGGACGAATGGTAGCATTATTTTACATGTTTTTTGGCATATCAATGATAGCAATCCTGTTATCTGTCATTACTAACACCTTCTACAAACGAAGATTTGAGAAAGAAGAAAGGGAAAATAGAGAGCAAGAAGTAATTTATCTTAAAAATGAATTAATGAAGAGACTTTCAGAAATCGAAGAAAAACAGGCGAAATGTATAGACCTTATCAATCACTTAAAATAATTCTGGAGCCATATGTGAGATAAGGAATAAATTTCTAGTATCGTATTAACTTCGGGTACATATCTTAGTAACAATGGATCTGGATCCAAATCTGAAAAATTAGGATAAATTAGTAGCCCCTTGTTTACTTTTTAGCGGTTAGGCTATCGGCGGCTAGGTTCAGTCTTCTGCCTGTTGCACCTGCTACGATCATCTCAATTCCTGCTATCAAAAGTCCTGTTGCTATAACAAATCCTGCGAATTTTGCACCAAAGACAGGAGACACAAGAACCATGATTCCTATAATTATTAACAATGCGCCTACTCCAATAAGGAAAGCTTTCTTCCAACCAGATTCCTTTCCAGAGAACGCCTGAGCTATACTTGCAGCACCACCAAAGAGAAGTGCAATGCCAATAAAGACCGTTATAATCCATGTAGCAAATCCTGGAAATGCAATCACAAGACCTGCAAATATGAGGACAAGTATGCCGAGGCCTATAGATGCCCCTTTACCCTTGATAGGAAGGAAAATTCCAGAAATAATCTTATCAATTCCTACAATAAATAAAATTATGCCAAGTATTAATACTAAAGAGACAAACGTAGCTCCTGGATATGCAAGAGCATAAATTGATAATATAACAACAATAATACCAAGGCCTATTTCTACGGCTCGAATCCCTCCAGAACTTCTCATTGATGATTTCATTACTGAAAGATAGAAACTGGTCTATTTAAAGCCTTGGAAAAGAAGAAATGATAATTCTACTAAGTTGTCAATCTTTCTCTTCTAAGAGATAGATGCTTTGGCAAACTTGCGAAAAAGATTAAAAAAGAAACGATACTAGAATATTTGAGCTCTATGATTTATATAGAACAAGCATATGTTAGTTTAAAGACCTTATGAACTCGAAGTGATAAAACAGAACGTTGTAAATTATGATACTTTTGTACAATTTCGTATCGTTCTAGTCTGAGGAGTGTTTTTAAAATAAAGGAAGAAAAAAGATTATTAGCTCAGATCAGTAGGACTTATTGTTCTATTGGAAGCCCCCAAGGTTGTTCTGTTTGGTTGCTTTTTCCAGGCATTGCATTATATCCTTTCTTCTGTTCTTCACTATATTCTGGAACTATTATTCCCACCTTTTGGGCCCATTTATCATATGCAGAAACCATCTTGTTAAGTATATCCGGATGTTCTTTTGATATATCTGTTGTCTCGCGAATGTCTTGTACGATATTAAAGAGCTTCCATTTTCCGTCTGCTGCAGGGACTATGTTACTTCGTAGCATTCTCTACACAAATATCTAATGTAGTCTGGATGTAATTCCCTCATGGATTCATAAAATATAATTTTTTTTCCTCTACATCTGCTACATTGTCCTATTTTACCAACTTCAGCATCATTTGACCTGTTTATGATTTTCCTGTGACTTCATTATATGAAAAGTTGCCTCTAATGTTTGAGATTTCCATTTCATAGTTCCCAGATAGAATCTTGGACAATTTCAAATATCAACACAATTCGTGTCGAGTGATGCTCTTTATCACTATTAGACGTGACAGTGAAATGATCTATTATGAGAGATTGTAGACAGGCGGTAATAATCTTACTTCTATAGCACTCAATATGTTATCTATACAACTATTTGTAATAAGCGATGGAATTCTCATCCTTGTTTCTGCAGGCAACAAACGATTTATAAATTCTAAAATGTTACTTCGCTGTCCTATATCACTTTCTTCCCTGCACTTGTCAACTAGACTAATTAAATATCGGGTATTTTGTATCATTATAATCATTATATTATGGACGTCATAGGCTTAAGAATGTTTAGATACGTTCCATCTTTATTCAAATCATTTCCATAACCACATAGGTGTAACCATACGATGTCAGTAGTCAAATATTAAGGACAAAGGACTTCTAGTTTAAGTTGTTTAAGGATGTAAGCGCCAGTACTTGATCTCTTCATCTAGTATATAGTTATGAAATCTACGAAAATTGTATAATCCAGTTTCCTCCTTCTGGGTCTTCTAGATACCAGGATGATGCTACAATACTGAACCAGTATAACAATTGTCAGACTGCGATGTTATTACAACGTGATAGTGCGGTTGGGTCAACTTTAGAAATTCCTTTTTACCTTAAGTTTCAGATATCTCACTCCACGAATAATGAACATTACGAGAAAGTCCTAGCTAGTTGTGGCAACGCGATTCTCGTCTTTGTAATATGCCAATTCTAAACCCAAAGGAAGATATAGCATGATGTGCATAAATTAATTGTTTATTATTAAATTTCAAGGTGTATAAATATGAAGATATTGATGATCTCAACAGAGTACCCGCCTATGCAAGGTGGTATTGGTCGCTACTCTGAGAAATTGGTCGATTCCTTGAGAAGTGAAGGTGTGCAGGTTTTTGTCGTATGCAACGAGGATGGAAAGGGAGAATTTAGAGGCATTTCGCCAAATAACCAAGATAATTCTAAAGTCCTTTTAAATATAACTAAAGAAATTGAACCAGACGTAGTCCATGTGCAATATGAGCATGGGCTGTATGGAATACATTTAGATCCAATAAATCCTAGAAAAACACACACAAATATAGAATTTTTTTATGAAGAATGCAAAGTCCCTATAGTTACTACTTTCCATTCAGCTTATACTTTTACTCAGTGGATGAAATTGGTAGTTCCTCTAAATAGTAGCAGATTTGGGCGCTTAGGAACTTACCTCAGAATGGCGTACGACTATTGGACTCATCTTGTAAATTATGGTTCATTTAATTCGCTAAATAGACGAAAGATAGGTCCTAATAAAGATGGAGTCGTCTTTTCTAAATATCTAGCGAATATCATCCCAGGAAGTTCTCTAATATATCATGGTGCGGAACCCAGCATTTCACCTCCTCTTGATAGGAGGGAAGCAAGAAAGATGTTTTCACTTCCTGAACATTCCAACATTGCACTTGCCATAGGCTTTATGACTGCAACCAAGGGATGGGATGTAATTGGAAAAATGAGGGTACCCAAGGGCTGGAAAGTTGTAATAAACACTTCAAAAAACCATTATGGAAGGGAAAGACTAGAAGATAAATTTGAAAATCAAGGTGTCATTAACCTAAACAGGGGGTTTCTTAGTGACAGAGAATTATCATTGCTCTTCTATTGTGCCGATGCTCTGATCCTACCTTACAAAGTAACTTCTGGTTCGGGTGTTATGTACGATGGATTAGCTCATGGTCTTCCGTTCATTTCAAGCAAGCTAGAATTTTTCAAGGAGTTTTCTGATATGGGGTTGGGTATTTCAGTAGATCGTAACCCGGTTGAATTCTCAAAAGCTCTTCTAAAACTTAAAGTAGATTATAAGAGATACAAAGATGCGGTGATGATCTTTAGAAAGAATCTACTCTGGAAAGAGGTTGCCAATAAGCATATCTTGCTCTATAACTCGATTATTAACCGTTCAACTCCTCCTCTCGTAAGAAAAATCATTAGATAGCCTTAGTCGATTCTTGAATAACATTTATAGCATAGTAGAACTTGCTAATTATGATTTCAGAACCTAATGCTTCAATTAGAGAGGGCGAAGGCTAATCCAATATTAGTTCCTGATGAATCGAATTGGTGGGAATCAAAGGCGGTGTTTAATTGCTCGGTTCTCAACGATGGTAAGACTATTCATATGCTTTATAGAGCAATTGGCGAATACGAAGATTATGTATCTAGGATTGGTTATGCATCAAGTAACGATGGTCTTTCATTCACTAGAAGAAAGGAAGTAGCAATAACTCCAGAAGTGGACTATGAAATGTATGGTATTGAAGATCCCCGCATAATGACTATTGAAGAAGAAACATATGTAACGTATGTGGTGCTTTCGAATTATGTTAAAAATAATCCATCAATATCTACCGCCCTTGCTAAAACTGACGATTTTTCTCATTATAAAAGACTAGGCATAATAACTATACCTGGTTCCGAAGATAAAGACGTTGTACTATTTCCCAAATTTAATGGAGAAAGTGAATTTCAAAGGTACATGATGCTGCACAGACCAAGTAACTGGGTAGGACCGCAGTATAATACGGAAAGACCAAGTATATGGATTGCAGAAGGTGATTCAGTCACCAATTTCGAAAAGCATTTGCCTCTCGTGAAACCAGAACAAAGTTGGGAGGCTCTAAAGATAGGAGTAGGTGTTTCTCCCATTAAGACAAAAAAGGGCTGGCTTGTGATATACCATGGGGTGAGCACAGACCATGTTTACAGTGCCGGGGCCTTTCTACTTGACATAAAGGAACCACATAAAATTCTAGGAAGGACTAAAAGACCTTTGCTAACTCCTGAGGAGGATTATGAGATTAAGGGTGATGTTAATAATGTCGTCTTTCCAACAGGAGCTTGTGTCTTAGATAGTAAATTATTTGTATACTATGGTGGTGCAGATAAGGTGTGCTGTGTTGCCACAGTTGATTTACAAGATTTGTTAGATTATTTATTGTCACCTGAATGTTCAATCTGAATTAAGGGAGTAAGAATAAGTCCTAATGATCTTCCTGTACAATTTTCTTAATCGTTTTGCCATTCTTTCTGTTAAAAAGAGTTCCAACGTACCCTACTTTGATATCAAAATTCTGACCTTATGAGGATTGCCAAGTTAGTTTCTTAGGAATTCCTGTCTCGACAATTAAGCAAGAGTGCTGTGAATTAGTCAAAAGAATATTTAGCAGGTTCCATATACAAGTAATTTCTTTCCGGTGATTATTAATTGAATTTATGGGAAGGAAGGGATTTAATTTGTTTACAATGTGAATCTCTTCTAAGTTTATCTTGTACTCAATTTGATTATTCAGAGTATACTGTTCTCTACTTGCGCTATGATAAAAAATAAATGCTTTTTGCTTCTAAGAACTATCTTTCAATTTATAATATCTCGACTTATTTTGATTTCAAGAATTTAAATCTCTTAATTAAATCTTTAATTTTAATGCATATGAAGAGAAATAAATTGGGGAGGGAGTAAGTCTTCTATACTCCTATCTCTTTTGCTAGTTTCACAAGTTTTTTACCGTCTTCAGTCAATTTGTTGAATACTTTATTTTTAACGCTCTTTCGGGCTACGAGTCCACGCTTTTGCGCCTTAAGGAGCTGTTTATGTCCGTATCCATAAGCGCCCAACTTAGTTAAGAGTTCTCTAGTTGGATATGCTCTTCCAGTACCAATTGTCTTTAACAACTTCACCAGGGCCTTTTCCTGCACAAGTATTTTTAGCAATCTTGCTTCTTTCATTGCGACATTAGTATATATGACTAATTATATAATCGTTACACATTATTAGATACAAATTTCAATATTTTTAATATCAAAACATCCTTATACAATATCAAAATACAGAAATATTCAAAATTATTACCCATAAGATTATGAACGTTCTATTTTATTATACGTGTATCCCGTAAGTAAAGTTAGTTATTTATCAAAATGTATCATAAGTCACAGATATCATAAAAATATATATCTTCTGAAATACAACTAATCATATTTAGCTCCAGATTTGTTCACATATTATGGAATCAGAGACAAGTACCGTTGTCATAGTAAAGGTAATCCTAATAGAAACGCAATTTGGAATGAATAATTCATCTATGTTGCGGAAATTATTATAAATTTCTGTACGTTTTTTAATCCCCCGTTTTCCAGAGTCTTGCACAAAATTGCGTTTCCTACGTTTTATTGGGATTTGAACCGAGATTTCAATGCGCCGTAAGGGATTGAATTTATTTACAATGTGAATTAGCTGAATCTATAACATTTTTCAGGAACAAATCAACAAATAATTTGAATAAATCCAATACCAAAATGTTAAACGATAGCAATTATTAATAATAGCGATATAGGAAGATTAGTTACAAGAATCGAACCGCTACTAATTACATTAAATGATCATGTCTTTGGGATCTGTCAAATAATATTGCCATAAAGCATGAAATGACTCATTTCATGTTACATTCCTCAATTCCTGGGACGTTTTCTTATATCAGTATCTTGTGCGATATCATTTTTTTCAGTTTATTTATGCCATATCCAGTCTTAGGTGATATCTGTACTGGATCTATGTTTAATTCTGTAAAAATCCTTTTAACATTATCAAATTCAGCCTTATCTATTTTAGAAAAGATTATGACAACTTTTTCTTTGTCTACATTCAGCTCTTCTAACACTTTCATACAGCTATTATATTTTATCCTTATTTCATCCGCCGACTCGGATGAATCAATTAGAAGGAGAATCACGTCTGCCAGAAGTGACTCTTCGAGAGTAGACTTAAAGGCGTCAATCATATAAGTAGGAATTCTTCTAATGAATCCAACAGTATCAGTAAGCAAAAGTTTCTGTTCACCCATACTAAATGACCTAGTCGTAGTTGAAAGTGTAGTAAATAAATTTTCAGATGTCTCTTTCCTTTCAAGTGTAAGCAGGTTGAAAAGAGTAGTCTTTCCTGAACTTGTATACCCTACAAGAGAAACTATTGGTATTCTGTTTTCAATTCTGTGATCGTGATAAAGTTCGCGTTTAGTTCTGGCTTCTGCCAACTTTTTTAAAATAAATCCCATCCTCCTCTTCAAGTCCCTAAATTTAACGTCAACTATGTATTCTCCACTACCACCTTTGCCTGGTCTCTCGCTACCTATCAATAGTCTCGCGTTTTCCCTAATTCGCGGTAACTCGTATTTAATTTCCGCGAGTTGGATCTGTAATTTTGCCTCCGATGTAGTAGCTCTGGTGTAAAACAAATCTAGGATAAGCCTTTCCCTATCTACTACCTTTACACCTGTTGACTTCTCTAAATTATACATCTGCTTGGGTGTCATATGTTCGTCAACAACAATCTGCCCAGACTTGTTATTTTGAAGAAATTCCTTAATCTCTTCAACCTTGCCAGATCCCACGCCATATTTCGTATGCGTCAGGTTTTTTTGGGTAAAGCACTTTACTATGTTATAATTACCTACTGATTCCACTAAGCCTTTTCCCTCCTGCTTGCTAAAATCGTCAGGATATGTAACTAGTACGACATTTTGTTTTATTTTCAGAATGTTTCAGGTCCGGACCAGTCCATATAATCATCAAATGAATAAACGTTTTTGTGTCCTCTTGAACATATATGTGAAGTTGTAGTATTAACGTCTGATTCGGATTCTCTTTTGGTATCTTCAGGTACATAAATACCGGGAAACACTTCACCACAATTCTTACATTTTAACATCAGCATAGGCAACTTGTCTTCAACTAACTTATATACGACGCCAATACTATTAATATCTACCGACTCTAATTTTCAAATAAAAAAGAATTAACTGTACCCACCGCCAAAATCCCATATGTCAGGATTAGATATACATATTTTGGTGTTATTCACTATTAGTATCTCTTAGACTTTACCATGTTGGACCACATAGCTCAAAAAGTAGAGCTACTAACAACTATCCAAGTTTTCTATTTATGGTTTCAAAAGATACATAAAGATCAAATTCCTACTTTTATTGGATTAGGTCCATAACCATTTTCAATTCATCTATTTCGCTCAGTATAGCTTGTCTGTCTATCTCATCTCTACCATATTCCCCTGTGTACTTTACTAATCTCTCACATGCTTCGATCTGTCCTAATATTATGTCCTTCTTATCATGACATAAACTATGATAACTATCGATGAAGGAATACGTTACCTTTCTCTTCTTATTCTCGCATCCACAAGTTTTGGCCATAATGTCATAAGATGACTCTGCTTCGGAAATATTCATCTTACTAGGTCATCCTCATTGCAATCACCAGAATTCCAAGACCAAACCATGAACATAATCATAAACTAGTCTGTAATATTCGTAAGCTGATACAGGCATCGATTCGATTTCATTATTACCACATGAAGGACAAGTAGTCGCAGTAGTTAGGCTGGTCAAGGAGGTGGCACACCAAGGACATGATTTACAGTTCAAGAAATTTCTCTTGTCAATATACTTATCTTTACTTTCTTGGAGCAGCGGATAAATCTTTGAGTGGTTTACAATAACAAGCCATATCCCGACGCTTTTTGCAGACTAATTGTATTTATCATTAATTATATTCGGTTTCGATGCATTTAAGTATATCTAACATCTACGATAGCAATTGCAGTAACGGAATGAATTAGAAAATATGTATAAAACACGAAAATATTAGGAATATTTCTCCCTAGAACGAATAGGGATAACTAATAACTTAGGTTTTTCCTAATAACTATAACATCCTAAGCATAAATAAAATTCAATACATGCTTGAGATTTAAGATTTTTTCTTATTTAGCTTTTTCAACCAACTATACAAATCCGTTAGAGATTTGCTAGAAAATTTCAGGACTTTCTGCTATGCAAACAATAGGTGTAGTCGGTGGTGGAAGTATCGATAAACTACTTGAGTATCTCGATTTTCTACCTCCATGTACAAATTATTATACACTTGCTAACACAGATCTCCCGACACTTAACACATAGATAATGTCACTATAACTTAATACTGTCTTTAGAAAGCAAACATTTTTTTTATCAAATTCATTTTAATTTTTTTCTTGCTTCTTGGTCTTTCTTTTTTTCTATCAATTTCCATTTCCTTAAAATTTCATCCCAATTGCTAAGGTCTCCTTGTGATTGCTTTAATATGTCTAGGATATAATCAAAAAATTCTTCAAGATCTTCTTCTATATCCTTCATCTTCTTATTTAGTTACCTCTCTCCTTTAATTCTACCTTTGTATAATAAACGAAATTTTGCCCGATAATGAAATAAATATGATCTAATCTTTAATTTCCTCTTTTGCTCCAGTGGATATTTAAGGCAAATTTAACAGTCATTAACAGTTGCTCCGGAAGTGATTGGATTTATTACAAAATGAATCCATGTCCCAAAACAGGGGTTATCGAACCGTGATTAAAATAAAGTTACCTTAATGTGTTTCTAGATCCAGAATCTAATTTAATTATTCTGATAGTAACTAAACGCTATAGGTATTCTACCTTATACAGTGAAATATTAGGATCTCTTAAATTTGTGACGATATTATTATGGAGATACTTTGAAACCAACAATGATGGGGATGTTTACTTTACTAATGACATTGATAATGAGTCATTCATTACTTACAGTGACGGGACCGAAACTAGTTACTCAAACATATGCATAGAACGAAAACGCGACCTCAGAAAATATCTATAATCTTAAAATTCTATAGCGTATTCATAATCTTGTGACTGTCGATAAGCAAAATGAATACTCTTCAAACAATGAAATTTGAAATTTGTTCGCTAGTCAATCTCTTTTTAATTTCTCAAATGTGGAATGATAGAATCTTTATCTTTATACACGAGGTTGAACATACAAGTTTCGATTTTAATTAGTTTTACCGGCTTTAATAAAATGTCTATATGCTTATTTTCAAATATGTGATTTCTTAATATTTCCTTATTTAGATTATCATATGCAGTAACGAATAATATGGGCGCCGATGGATATTTTGTTAATAATTCAATTGCAGCATCGATTCCATCTTTACCAGGTAGTTTATAGTCTATAATTGTTATATCTGGACGGGTATTCTCATACTCGTCCATTATATTGTTAGCAGTTAAACTAGATGTTACCTGATGGCCCTTACTTGAAAGGTAGTCCTTATAGAGCGATAGATTATCCTCTTCATCATCTACAATCATTGTTTTTAGAGATCCGTTTTCCTCCACTTGTATTCACTCCCTGTTAACCATAGAAAATTACCAGACAATTGTAACTAACTGTTGCATGACTGCTAGATTACAACAACCTAACTATTTCCCCATTGGTTGTACGAAAGAGCACAACATAGCTTAATAACCTTACAGCCTATTTATAATAAACCGACCTTTCGTTCAACCAATTACTGTCAACATCATATTTTCCAATTCTTAATTATTGGCTCGGGTGAAATAACATTGATACCACTGTATAATACGATTTAAAATTTAGGATTACGATGGTGAGGGTGACGTCTAATATCTAGTATAACCTGACCAAGACAGGCTATTGCCATTATAGCAATAAGGATTATAGGAATAACACCATTTGTCAAAACAGCACCAACCATGAGAACAATCACAGCTGTTCCTAGGCTGCAAATACCTTCTCTATATTTTTGCACACCTTTTGAATCCGTAGGTTCAAGGTTGCTCATAGCCGATGTTACTTGTATTATACCCAATGCGAACAAGCAAATAGATGTAGAGACACACATAAGCCATATTTCGGAAGTTGGCAAAACTGAGCTTTGATTACTCAGAACTATATGTTCCACACCAACACCCAATGCTGTAAACCCAATTATTAAGGGAAAGTGGATATACAGCCAAGTAACGTATACTCCTAATTTCTTGTTCTCCTGGAGAGCTCTAATTTCTGAACCGTCCACAGTTTCAAAATATATCCACCATAAACTAAACGCTATTCCCAATCCAAGTGCAGCAGATATCATAGAATAGATTGTCCATTCGTGAGTCGCGATCCCATTTACAACTCCCAATATTGCTATCCCTAAAACTATAATTGTAAACGATCCGAAACGTTCAGGTAAATGCTGTATGTGCGGGGCAAATTGAGTTGAAAAGCGTTTAGTGAACAACAAGGGTGTACATATATCGATAATCATACCAATAATCCATAGAATGAATCTAAAAGGAGGAGGTACGAAAGCGGATACAAACCACACTACTGCTGAAAGAGAAAATCCGATGGAATAGCGATTGGTAAGGCTTCGCGCTGTCGGTACATGTTTTCCTGCACGAATGTATTCTATCACAAGGATAGCTCGTGTAGCTGCATATGATAAAGCAAACCAACCCGAATTTTTACCCAAACCCTCAGGAATATTTACAGCCATAAAAGCGGAAGCACCAATTTGCAATAATGTAAGGAACCGATGAGTCATGTCGTCTGTCCCAAATCTTGTCGCATAAAATGCAACACCAATCCATAACCAGCAAACTGGAATGAAGAGTGCTACAAAACTAAGGAACCCATTTACGGAAACATCAAGATTGAGGTTGATGCTTAGTTGCAATACGATTATTGCAAATATCAAGTCGTAAAAGTTTTCTAACCATGATGAGTGACGTTCTTTAAAAAGTTCCAATTCTAATTATTTAACAAGTTCTGAATATTTATTATTATTTAATAATGTGTGATTGAATTTGTTTGCAATGGGAATCCTACGAATCCTATATACCATTAATTATTTCTTACGTAATCCACTTAGTAAATTAAGATAATGTTGATTTCATTCCTTCTTTACTTGGTTTCTAATTTTATGTACTGGTGGGTGGGATTAAGGTCAAATTTGTCATAATAAAAGGAACACACATTCTAAGATAGGATCTGGATGCCCCTTCAGTTTTGTAATTTCCTAGATTGATTAGATAAAAATACTAACATTTTAGAAAGCATAATAATCATATGTTCTAGATGTCACAATTATGCAATGTTGTATTATCAGGCTATTTTGCCGATTTAAATCGAGTTTTTAGAGACACGCAAGTATCATATGCCTGTCTAATGAGTAGCTTCGTATTCTCTGCCTGCTCTACTGTCTCTATAACACATGAAAGAAGAGATATATGTGTCCTTAAAGCTTCTTCTTGCTGACGTTGTGAAAGTCTACTATCTATATGCCGTGGTCCATGAAAATGAGCAAAATTTCTCAAACCATAGAAATAAGCCTCTTCACTCATGGGATCATTCTTAAGCTCAACATTCGGTAGCGATCTTATGAAACTTCTAATCGCTTCTTGGAAGTTTGGAGCCATGTCATTAATAGTAATTGTCTCTTCTTTATCAAGCAATGCAATTTCCAATTCATATAAGTTAAGAATAATGACTAGAGAGGATATTTTGTGCAGATTCTTTGTGTTCACCTCACACATAGTTTTCCCATTTGATTCTTAAAAGGTAAAAAACTAATTTCACTAGCAATTTTTAACTAATCTATAAAATCAGATAATGTTGTTTTATTTATTTTTTGTTTGTTTTCCAAATTCGAGTGGGCCGGAAGGGATTTAATTTGTTTACAATGTGAATCCAAAATAGAACGATTTTAAGATAAATGATAACTTATCTG
>VBPX01000108.1:0-3480 GCA_005877075.1 Nitrososphaerota archaeon
CCGATACTCAGATCAGATTTCAAAGAGTACTTTCCAGGGCTAGGTCGACCGACCCAAAAACCTACGAAGACTTTTTGAAAATTGACCAGAGAGATCAGGGATCTGGTGAGAAACCATTTGGACAAAATTCAAAGTCGTGCATGGAAAAAGCTGATTTTACTTTAATGAATGATGGCAATGTTCAGGACTTCGTTCTTAAGATGAATGAAATGTTGCAGAAAATTTGAAGGGACTTTTTCTCAAAAATTAATATTTAAGTTGTAAAATATCAAGAGATAGTATGATTCTTTCCGACAGAGATATTAAGGAAAATATAAAAAGTGGGAAGATTAAAATAGAGCCTTTTGACATCGAGACTCAAGTTAGTCCAATAGGAGTTGACCTCAGGCTCTCTAGGTCTTTCAGGATTTTTAAGGTAAACACAAGATCACACATCGACCTTTCTGTAAAAAATTTCGAGCCAGATACCGATTTGATTTTTGTACCGGAAGGGAACTCATTTATTGTTCACCCGGGCGAGTTTGTCCTGGGCATGACCGTGGAAAAAGTGGAGCTTCCAAATGACCTGATGGCTCACATAGACGGAAGGTCCAGCCTAGGAAGGTTGGGCATAATTGTGCATTCAACATCGGGCCACGTCGACCCTGGATACAAGGGCAACCTCACTTTGGAAATCAGCAACATAGGAAAATTACCTGTGGGATTAATTCCAGGAATGAGATTTTGCAGCCTGATATTTCAAATGCTTTCCTCCGAGGCTGAAAAAAGTTACCAAGGAAAGTACATTGGAACTGAAACTCCCGGCACTTCAAAAATCAATGAAGAATTCAAATAGATGAATTAATTTTGTCTTTCTTTTTTCTCTGCTGACACTCTTCCGCCTTGCCACTGCCCCTGGTATGGTCGGTGAATTTCTCCGGTAACTTGTTCAAAGACAATGTTCACTACCCTTGCGCCAAGTTCTAGCGTGAAAGGAGACGTGCTAAGATTTGTCAGCGCGAAAGTCATCTCTCCGCTATACCCAGGATCAATTTTGGAACCTCGGAAGAAAATTCCGCTCCTTTGGAGGGTCGTTCTCGGATATGGATGTGCCATCAGGTGTCTGGGTTCACTTCCTTCCTCGACTGAAACCTTTTCTGCCGGCACGTTTATTTTTTCAATAGTTTTAATCAAAACAAGCTCGCCCGGTTTTAGAACAACAACTTTATCACCATCTTTGATATCTGCAATTTTCTTTGTGTCAGGAGTCTTTCTTTCGGTCTCTCCAAGGTATCCTTCCCCCTCCAGTCTATAAACCTCGCCAACTCTGATGTCGATTCCAACACCCTCCGGGTTTGAAGTCTCCCTTTCAGACAAATTTTCCAAAAGCTTGTACCTTTTGTTAAGCTCCAGAATCTTCTTAGCGGAGAGAATCATAAAATCAATTCACTGTCCTCTGTTTTATCTCTGCCAGTTTTCTGTCGATTTTCTTTTCGCTTTCGAGCCTCGCAAGAGAGTAATCTTTCATGTCAACCTGCATATTCTCTACCAGGGAGGGATGGACTTTTTGAATAATTGTTTTCATATTCTGCGCAAGCTTCCTATAATCTGGATGTCCTTGGGGCGATGACCTTAACTCGGTGAGATGGTATACTTCTCTGAGATTCATTTTTACATACCATCGCATATGGAACGCCCTAGGCACTAAGTACTGTGCTTCGATTGGCATTTCCTCCTCAACTTTTTTGAAAACGAAGGAAACATTTTCCATTAAATCTCTATAGTCCTTGCTTAAATTTATTTGATCCAACTCCGGAGGGACATCGAAGCCAAGGTCAGTTGTCAATCTCTGTTTCTCCAAAGTGAGAATCCTGTGCCTATGAATATCTCTGAAGGCTCCATAACTGGCACAAATCTCGAAAGTATAGTTAGCATTTTCAAGAGCCCTGCCAGGTTTGTCCCTTCTGTTTCTCCTCTTCGAAAGATATTCATTGATGACACCAGTTCTTTTTTCCAAAGGCATGTTAGAGACAATATTTCTTAATTCCACTAATGGGAGATTTGAATAAGGATATAGCATTGCCGACAGAACTTTTAACTCGCCGTCCTGATCATAATCTATAAGTTTAATTTGTGGTTCTCCTTCATTTTCGATATTTCGACGAACAAATTCGTCGGCTTTTATTTTTATGAAGAAAGTCCAATAATCATGAAGAACAAAACTTTTCATGCCCTCTCTTGTTTCTACAATATATTTCGACAATTGAGACCTTTTTACAAATGCTGGAATGACTTTGGAAAGTTCTTCATGAAGACTGTTGGCAATGCCTCCAACCTCTGGCAATTCGGAAGAATATAATTTTGTCAAAAGGTACTCGTAAGCTCTTCCATTCCCAAAAAGTCCCAGGTTTGTAAGTCTTGAAGCAGGGAGCATATTCTTCAGAACATCGCAAGCCTTTGATCTGATTGTGTTTTCATAAGCCCTTTCAGTCTGGTCTCCCTCTCTTGGAACGGTATTTTTAAGATAGGACATGATAGTTGGGATCCATTTGCTGTAGGTTTCAAATATCGAATCCATTGTTTCGGAATAGAGATCAGCAAATTTTGATCCCATCAATTTGGGGTCTCTATACCAGAGAAATTTGCCGTCCACTTTTTTATCCATTACCAAATATCTTCCAGATTTTTCAAGGTACGAAAGACCAATCCTGGAATCTGTCAACTGATCTGCAGCCAAGCTGGAGATGTTTTCGCATGCTATGTGAGCCCCAGCGAGCTCTGCAACTGAGTCGTCACCATAGCCAACCAGAACTCTGTGGTAGAAATCCTCCGCCTTTTCTTTGTTGAGATAAGTTTCGGGTCCTTTTGATTGAATAATCCCTTCCAAAATTGCACGAATATCTTTATCGGTAATGAATTCGTCCAACAAAAGTCTTCTTGCACTTTTATGCGTCCTGCTGTATCTAGAAAACAAAGTTCCTTTGATGACCTCGTCCATGTTAATCAAAGCAAAAACATCTTTGTCGAGATTCGAAAAAAAAGGTTGAATAAGTTTTTTCTCATCTTCTGTAAATTGTTCCATAAAGGTTCTCCCCGACGTGTGACTCTGTTTTGTAAATCTTTGGAAAATCAGTCATAAGATCTTAGTATTACTTTTTCCTAAAAATATTTAATCTAGAATTATTCTTCTTTTGGCTTTGATCTAAACAATTTCTGGTACCAATGCCTCTTTTTATGCTCGTCTTCTTTCCTTATTTTGACGATGTTCAGTACTTTTTTTGCCTGTTCTTCTGATTCGCGGGCCGCTTTTTTGTTGTTTCCAACACCGCCAGTATTTCCCACACCCACAATAATAATCTTCCCCTTCTCCCTTGTCCTTTCAACGTTGGCTTCCACCATCTGGATGACTTTAGCAACCGTTTCGATGACTTCTTTTCTGATCGGCTCGATCGCTTCTTCGCCAGACATCTTCACTATGATGGAATCAAGAGGAATTTCAAG
>VBPX01000108.1:3496-4939 GCA_005877075.1 Nitrososphaerota archaeon
CTGTCAACTCCCGGGCCTCCAATTGCCACTCCGACTCCTTCAGCCACAGATCCCGTCTTCTCTCCCTCAAGCTTAGCCGCTGCGTCTATCGTTATGATCTTTGCCAGATTTCCAGTTTTTGCAATTTTTTCAACAGCCTTGCCAAGCCTGCCAAGCCTTCCACCTGGGCCTTTTGCCTTGATAAGAAACACATCTCTTCCTTTGATTTTTTTTCTTGCAAGCATGGTATCTTCCTCGATCTCCTCGAGCCTTTCGTTCTCTACCAGATTGGCGATGACAAATGCCCCGATAGAATCCCCGATTGGCCAACCATTTGTGAGGGATTCAGTTCCGGTCAAAAGTGACTTTGCAATCCTCTCCACCAGGGCAATCTGGAAAAGCAATATCTGTCCCAGCTGCCAGTTTCTTGTCTTTTTTACCAGCTCGGAAAAATGCCTAACGATTTTTGTGATTTGATTCAGAGAAATGGCTCCTGTCAGTCCCATCATCAAGTTGACATTCTCGACAAAGTACTTGAATCTTTTGTCTGAAAGGTTTACCAAGTGCTCCACCTTTTTCACGATTCCGTAAGGGTCTAAAGCGACCGGCTCGATCACGTAAAACTCCATAAAATTGTTTATTTTTTCCCTGACTTCCGGAGAAGGATTCTTGCTGATCTTTCTTGCAACGATCTTTTTCGCCTGTGCGGTGTAGTTGTCAAGAGTTCTTGAAATTTGCTCGAATTTGAATATTGCCTGCATCAGCTGCAGTCTCGGATAAAGAAGAGGGAAGACTCCAAAGAAGAAGACGATAAGTAACAAGTTTGTTATTGAGTCTGATCCTCCGAATAGCTGCAATAAATCCAAATCATTTCACCTACAATCAAATATTGAAGTTACAAATAATATATCCATAGTATTTATAAGCATTTGGTCTATCTCCTAAAATTTGAAATATACCAAAAAATCTAAAATTTTTTATTAACCCATTCACAAATTAAATAAGAGAAAAATGAAGATTAAAATCATATTTGCAGCGGCACTGATTTTAGCCATTCTAGCCCTATTTTTCACGGCGTCTATCAGAGATAGATACTTGGGTGTTTTAAACGGGATTGGCGGGAGTTTCTCTGGACTATTTTCGATGTTCCAAGGTGCTGGAGCGTCATTCCCACTGAACGTCACTATTGATGCAAGCTCTTTTCCGACAAGATCCTTTCAGCTAAAGGCTTCCGACCTAACTTTTGAAGGAGTCTGCGACTCAGCTTTCAGTTTTGGAACTCAACATTCGGACTTGTCAGGCCAAGACTGTTCAATAAAGGTCAAAAGTTTTGACGGAAAGGTTGATTATTCCAGCCAAAGATTCACGATTTCTGGAAAGGCTTTAAGAGCTTCCTTGAACGAAAAGAGTTACTTCCCCAAAGACAAATCACAAATTTCCTTTTCCATCGTGGCAACTCAGGCA
>VBPX01000109.1:0-852 GCA_005877075.1 Nitrososphaerota archaeon
TTAGAAAGCAATCCTTCTATCAAAGCCTTAGGACTATCTGCAACTCCACGTGAGAATAAGATTCTTCCAACCATATACAAAATGGAAATGGATGTGGCTAAGGAAGGTGGATTTGTAAGTCAGCTAACCATTGCTGGAGTTCCAGTTTCACTAAATGAATTGGAGCAAGATAGCTATAATAAGCTAAGTAACGTAATCTCATCTAATCTCCAACAAGGCGGTGGGTGGTCTCAAGTTATGTCTGGTATAGATCCATTTACACAATCTTATTCTAATCGTCAAATATCTCGAAAATATGCCCTCTTAAGGGCTACAGTACAGCGCAAATTGTTAATGTCTAAAATACTTTCTAAATTTGAAAAGCTTTGTGAACTATGTGAGCGATACAAAGATGAACCAATAATGGTATTTAGTGAATCTATTGACGCTATCGAAATGGCAAGAGAATATCTTAAAGCCAGAGGTATAGAAGCACATACCTATCACAGTGGTAAAGGAACAGATGATAGGAGCGAAATACTTCGCTTTTGGGGTCATAGTTTTAATGTTCTGTTATCGGTACGTTGTCTTGATGAAGGTATAGACATACCAGAAGTTGCGGTTGGTATTGTAATGGCTTCTGGCAGATCTGAAAAGCAGTTAATCCAACGTACAGGTAGATTGATACGACCTTACAAGGGTAAGAGTATGGCAAAAATGTATGTCATATATGGAAAGGATACAAATGAAAAGAACATACCCGAGAAACTGACATCCCTTACGAATGCAAAGTATGTAGAGGTGAATTGAATGAAATTAAATGAGAATATGATATACGAAGTGAAGTCTATGTACGGCTTGAAAGATAGTGTT
>VBPX01000109.1:858-4515 GCA_005877075.1 Nitrososphaerota archaeon
GAAAGACCCAATAGGTCAAACCATTCAAGCCTACGTTCCAGCAACGAATGAAATAACAATATTTGTCGAAACTATTCAGAAACAAACAGTTACAAAGAAAGTTTTTGATTTATGTCTACAACATACAGAACAAGCATTAGATTTCTTTAAGAGGTGAAGTCGAATGACTGAAGAAATTGATAAGAAAATAGCAAGTCTTCAAAAAGAGAAACAACTACTTGAAGCACAGAAAACTGGCATAACCAAAGAAGAATTTCAAGCCTACGTTGCTGTGCAATACAGTGGTGTAACAAATATGTTCAATGTAGGTCTAGTATCGGAACTTTCCGATCTATCTCGAAACAAAATATTTTCTATAATGAAGAACTATGACACACTTAGGAAAGGATATGGTGTGGAAGAAGGAGAAAAGGACAGTCATAAAATAGGTATAGTGAATCTAAAAGGATTTTAAGTGAGGTGAAATAGATGGAAGAACAAATACAACACGTCTACGGTAATTGCCCATGTGGAAAATATCATCCAAGACCTAATGAGACTACACCCTACCAAGACTTTAGAACACTTGCAATAATGGTATGGAAAGCAATACCACCACGAGCTATGCCTTGGCTATTCTTAGGCTTAGGACTATTCGTAATTATCACTGCTTCAGCTATTCCTATAGAGTTTCTACGCAATGACTTTCAATTGTTTGGTGTAGGGCTAATAGTTGTAGGATTTCTATTCTTTCCAAGGAAAGGACGTTGAATTGGCATAATTTATTCTCACAAATACTCCAAATAGCCGTAGAGGTAATAGATGTGAGACCAAAATGTCCAAGATGTGGTGGAATATTGGATAAGAGTAAAGACTTTGAAAACTGGTTAGTGTGTAAAGCGTGCGGTTCAGTATTTAAACCCACAAGTTACGAGGTGAAATAATGTCAAGAAAGGAATGGCACCTTACTATAAAGCGGATATCTAATGGTTTTCTATTAACTGATGAAGATGAAACTTTGGAAAGCTTTAAAGATGTCTATGTAGAAGATGCTATAGGATTATTGTACGAAATCATAAAGAAAACAGATACTTATGATGTTAAGAGTATCAAAATAGAGGTAGTGTAATGACAAGGAATCCTGAGAAAGCAAAACGCTACCATAAGTGCTATCGGTGCGGTGTAATGATGGGCTGTGCGCATATTAGTGGTTCACATAATTGCTCGATACGCTACGGTGGTTGTGGCTACAAAGGTCCTCGCTTTGAAGTAGGAATAGTAACAGAAGAAACGCGAACACTATTAGCAAAATTCGTAGGTAAGACAAAAAAGGGTAAGACCGAGCTTGGGACACGAGAATTAGCTCATGCTATTAAAACTCTTATGGAACTTAACAAAAGTTTAATATTGGCAGAAGCTATTAGTATAGTCAGAAACGGTAAGGGTAATGCAAACCATAAAGATGAAGAACGCTGGAGAAGTGGAGATACCGGACGAAGTGGGACCAACAGTCGGCGACCTAAAGAGATTCTTAGAGCAGAAGTATCCGGGTGATGAGCCAGTTGATACAGTACAAGCTGGTGTATTACGATTACTCGACAAAATGCAAAAAGTGAAAGAGGAAATGGAAAAGAAATGAGTGAAAAAATAGTTGTAACAGATGAAATGCAAAAAGCGGCACAAGAGCATATTAGAGAAATGGAAGTACGCTTGTTTGGAAGTAATGCAAGTAGAAAGCTAAACATTTGCAAATACTGTAATCAAACAATTGAGCATAAACGTGAACAACATATACGTTCTCAACACAGCGATAATTACAAAGAGCCATATAGTGTAAAAGATCATTTTACGACTAATTGGAAACCGAGACCAAAGTATCAAAGTAGAGCAACTCGATTGGAAGAAGCTATGAAAGCAATAGAAGAGACTAAAACTATCTTAGAAGGTATAAAAGAAGATATTGAGAATGAAATAACGGGTATTATAGAAGAAGAGCCTTCTACACCAGAGTCTATAGCTAAGCTTAACAAAATCTTTGAAGTATTTGGACGACAATCGATAGATACTTCTGAAATAGAATCGCTTTACGATGAAATAGATAGTTGGGTTGGCAATATGGAAGGTACAGCACTTGAAAATACTCAAAAGTACGAAATGCTTAACGATTGTCGTGATAACTTGGAAACAGTAAAGGGTAACCTTGAATCTGCTGAAAGTGATATGCCAGAAGAACCTAAAGAGAAAAGTGTTAACGCATTAAGCGAATTTTCTGATGCGCTGGATAGTGTCATAAACGACTTGCAAGAAGCAATAGACAATGCAAGTAGTATAGAATTTCCGGGGATGTACGGTTGAATTCATACTCGAAAGATATTAGAGATTTGGCACTTAGAGTACGTTATCTATCACTTCTGGCACGTAAGAATCTTCCAATCTATTACGAAGAAGTTAAAGGATTTCTTGACTCTGCTGAAGTTCTTCTTCAAAAAGCTTGGTTACAAGCTGATAAGGAGCTTAATACATGAGCTATTCAGAATGCGGTGAAACTGCTGAATTAGAAGTTGGTTATTGCGATATCTGTAATTTGGAAAGACCTCATTATGGTGGAGAATTTCTTGAAACAACAAGTGGAAAATATTTCATATGTGCGGGATGTATAAATGAGCGAACAAAAATACCAGCATAGATACGAACTACAGATGTATACAACGCTACAAGATAAGACTGTCTATGGTACAAAATGGTTCCTTGGCTATTTTGAAGACGTTAGTCATTTCAAAGGTTGGGCGCGTACACACGGTTGGATGAGTAGACAAATGCCAGAATGGAAATATAACATTTGGGAAGATGGAATATTGATAAAAGGTAAAGAAAATTATGAAGAATTAAAAGATGAGAACTGACACTAAGCAATGGGACATACGTACCAGTCCAGCATTAGTGGCTATGTTTCCATTTCCAAAGTATCGAATATATTCACTTAATGAAGCAGAAAACGTTTCTACAGAATTATGTAAGCTCTATCAAATTGCAGGTCCATCAGAGATACTATATCTTCCACGCACTTGGAAAGAATATGGAATATACCAAGAGTTGGATCATAGATTAGCAATAAAGCATTTTGCCCATTGTAAAACTCTATTTCACGAATGGTTGGATAGTATGTCAAAAGGACTTTATGATGCTAATGATAATGATGGTGGTACTTCAAGTCTTGGATGGCAATTTGCAGAAAGATTATGGAGTAGAATAAGAGAGGAGAGATTATGTCCTACGAAACCATTGTTGACCACGTAAACGTAATCTTAGACCAGTACAATATGCCACTAACGCTAAGACAAATCTACTATAGATTGGTAGCTGACTATGGCTTTCCTAACAAGCGTACAAGTTACAATAGACTCTCATCTGTACTTGTAAAGGCTCGAGAAAATAATGAAGTAGACGATACTCGTATAGAAGATCGTTCACGAGAAGTTGTAGGTGGCGATGATGGTTGGGATAGTCCAGAAGATTACTTAGAGTCCAAAATCAACTATTTTGGCTATAATGGCTATACAAGAGCTATGTGGGTCGATCAACCACAATATGTTGAAGTTTGGGTTGAGAAAGACGCACTTAGTAGGGTACTAAGTAACGCGGTATCTGGCTTTCGTATCGTCACTGCTCCAAGCAAAG
>VBPX01000109.1:4557-8876 GCA_005877075.1 Nitrososphaerota archaeon
CAGTAGTTACACTTATCTTAAGCGTATGGCTGTAGAAGATAGATTTCAAAAGTATAGTGACAAACCCATTAAGATATTAGACTTTAGAGACCACGACCCGTCTGGTATAGCTATGACTGATGATTTAGAAAATCGTCTAACGCGCTATGGTCCAAATTTGGATATTACAGTAAAACGAATAGCATTATCCTTTGCTCAAGTTAGACAATACGGGCTAGCCCCTAACCCAGTTAAAATGGCTGACAGTAGAACTCCAGCTTACATAGCTCAATATGGTATGGAGTGTTGGGAATTAGACGCTATACCACCGGATGAGCTTACCAAAATTGTAAGAGCGGCTGTGTATGCTGAGATAGATCAAGATATATGGAAAGCTACAGTAGAACGTTCAGAACGTGAAAAGAAAGAATTGGAACCTAGGATAGAAGAAATGGTAGAGCAATTAAGGAGTATGAATGGCGAATGATAGATTTTCTAATTATATTTGGATTAGAATGCGTTGTTTTTGCAATAGCCATCGGTTTAACCGTGCTAATTGACATTCTATTAGGAAAAGATTGAATATGAAAACGCTTGATGTAAGACATCTATTACAAGTATGTGTATGTGGACACTATAGAATAGATCATGTACGACTTAAGGACTATCCCGATATGTTACGATGTCCAATATGTTATGAAGATGGTAGAGTTTGCGTAGGATTTCTATCAAAAGATAGTGGATGGAAGAAAGTGACTTTATAATGAAAAGAAACGTGCCTCGTTGCCCAAAGTGTGATAGACCAAGAACGGCAAGTAGATATCACATAAATCCGAACGAGCCACCTGCTCTAATCTCAATTTGTCAATGTGGATATAGTTGGCAAAACGTATCCAAGATGACTAATAAAACAAAAGTAGAAAAACGTATCGATTTGGTAATGCTTAGATTAAGAACCCTAAGAAACCACCAGAGAGCTATAGATAGTGCAATATCTGAATACGAAAGGGAACTTGCAAAATTACAAAATGAGTTGATTTCAAGTAAATGAAAATAGCAATAGTTGGTGCTAGTCAAGAAAAGTGGAATCGGATGGAAGAAGTACAAGTTAGACACTATATCAGAAATATATTGGATTACACTGATCCACCAATATTGGTTTCTGGAGGTTCTCCTAAAGGTGGAGTAGACATTTGGGCTGAAGAAACAGCTGATATAATGTACTTAGTAAAACTTATCTTCAAACCAGAAGTTGAGCAATGGGAGGATAAAGTTACGGATAATGATGGATTAGAATTTCATGGTAAGGTCGAAGACCCTGTTGAGCAACAACTTTTTATTAGAAAGGGATTCAAATCTCGAAATATCCAAATCGCTGAGGCTTGTGATATTCTTTATTGCTTTTCACCCGGAAGTAAGACACTACCCCAATATGGGGTAAAAAACGCAAGATTGGAAGAAGTATGGAATGGTGGTATTTGGACTGCTAATTATGCTGAGAAACTTGGAAAGAAGGTTGTAAGAATAGTGGTGAAAGGAAAGTTTGAGTAGACCAATAGGTAGAAATTGGAAATTGGATGATAGGCGTACAAAAAAGATGTGTGAGGTACACGATACTGATTGGGACGGTTGGCGCTCTAATGGTGGTCCATGGACGTTCTATTGTTACAATAAAGCAGTAGCATCCATAAGGTTGGCTAAAGAACCACCTTTTCCAAAGCTCGCTTCAATTATAAAGCCGTGGGATCATATCTTTAGGGTATGTAGGCGTCATAAAAGGGAATTTCTTGATAAGCCTGATACTCACTATAAATTAGTCAAGATGATTCAAAAATGATAGTATGTGAGAAAGAATTTGAAAGACCTGACCCTCAAGACGCTAACTATTCTATGGCTGAGTGTGACATATACGCATGGATACCAGCTGATAAGGTGGCACTTAGTGGAATGCAAAGTCATCGACTTAGTCTACGTAAGAATCTAAAAACTGGAGAATTCGAAGTGTATCGTCTCTACAATCAAGAACATATTATAAAGCAAGGTTCATTAGCAATAGTAACATACGACGTGCAAAGTGGTAAGCCAGTAGAAATAGCTTTCTCATCAAAAGACTTTATCAAAGCATTAGACTTTTGTAATGAAGAGTGGGATAAGTGGCACTATAAAGAAGGTGAACATCGTAATAAAGATGTACCATGCGAGCACGAATATCCACAAAGATCAATGTTGTGTCCAGTAAAATGATAGAAGAAGATATTAAAGAATACGAAGAATTTTGTGAAGAATGTGGACATCCAAGAGCTGTACATAATCAAACAATCTATTCAAGCTTGGGACATGTATTGCAAGAACCCTATACCAAAGCGTGCAAAATCTGCTTAGATAACATGGCTAATACTGGAAGATGGAATGGAAGCCCATGCGTATAAAAAATCCTGATAGATTATTTAACTTGTTAATAGCATTTATCTTAGTCTATACTGGACCAGTATTTATATGGAATCTCAATCCATTCTTAGCTGTATGCTATGTATTAGCTGGAATATATATGGCAATCAGAGAGGCACTTCATGTCAAAAGTCCTACCATATCTTGAGATGAATATGTTAGAAGAAGATAAACGCCCGGAAACTGATATAGTCGATTGTAAGTGGTGTCACGGTATTGGTAAGGAAGATTGGGGAAATATACAATTAGGCTGTTATAGGTGTTATGGTACAGGCAGATTAACGTTGCGTAGAAAACGAGCTATGGAATTAAATAAGGAAGGTGTATATTGATGAAGTGCCCAGTAGTAGATCCAATTATGTGTAGCTTTGAAAGTGATGAAATTGAGGATATTAGGTATCATCTCTATCAAATACACCCTTCACCGCAACTTGCGTATACGATAATAAGGTTGATGAAAAATGCAAAGAAAGACTAAAATCATATTTGTAAGTCTAATAATATCTGCTTATGCATTTATTCCATTCGCATCAGTAGGTGATGCAATACTAATTGGTGCTGGCTACGAAGAAACCTTACCATACGTATTAGTAAATCTTTGGGAAGCTTCGATATTCGTTGTAGGAATGTTGGTAGGCGTTAATATTATGAGAAGAGATACAAAAGTGGAAAAGTCTTTAGCTAAGGAGATATATCCACAATGAGTAATTGGAAAGGTCGTTATCCTTTACGACATCTTGCGCGTTTCTATGGATATTTTATAATAGTTGCAACTATCCTACTGATTACAGGTTTAATTTTTCATAATCTAAGGTTATTATCAATTAGTGTAGCAATAAACATTCTTGGACTTCTATCTGTGAATTCATTGCGAGCTTATCGTAGACGTTCTCGGATTAAGGAGCTATTAGCTGACATTCCAACGGAAGCAGAATGGAAAGAAGATGACTAACAATAATCATAAACCTAAGATTATGACGCTTAAGACTCTTAATCGTATAAAGGCTCTGACTGATTATGACGCTTAAGACTCTTAATCGTATAAAGGCTCTGACTGGTTCTAAGCCTACGTGTAATTCTAATCTTTGTAATCATGATACTATAGCTGTAGATGACAAATATGTAAGAACTAACGCCTATGCACGAAGGAAAGATAGTAGCAATTCTAAATATTATCATTTTCCTAAATGTTATGAAGGACTCTGGCGGTGACAAGTTGCTATGGTTGTATCTACGGTGGTCCAATCCATACATGTCTACCTAAAGATGCTCCATTTAAACCTCGTTCAAAATTTGATAATTGGCAAGATTGGGTTGAACAAAACGTGGGTTACGAAGAACCAAAAATAGATCAATACATGGATAAACGTGAAGAAATCAAAGCAAGATTGGCAACGATGAAGAAAGACTTAAATATCCGGAAGTCTGAATAATAATAAGGCGAGGTGAAAGTATGCCAGGAATCAGAGGATTAAGGATTTGTAAGGAATGCGGCGAGCACGTCCACGGTAGTCGAAGGAAACACTACAAGGAGAAGCATAATAAGGACATTGGTGTTGGTAACAGAGAAAACTTTTTCAACAAGCTTCCTCCTAAGGAGAAGCCAGCCGCACCTGCAAAGCCTACCAGTAGCAAAAAAGCTTAAGAGAGTTCCTCCGTCATGGAGATAAACTCTCTCCTACCTTTTTCTAATAATAGAATACCTTAATAATGGCGAATTCCTACTTACCGCTTAAGGGCTAGCCTATCATGAGCGAATATATGTTTGAAAGAATTATGCGAATGCATATCATAATACCAGCAGATATACCAAGAAACGACTTAGACAAGAGCTTTGAAGAGGTAACTGGTAAAGATTGTGATGAAGCGGCTAAGAAGATGAAAGATAAAGA
>VBPX01000050.1:0-8534 GCA_005877075.1 Nitrososphaerota archaeon
TAAGCTAGCTAGTATTGTACTACGCTTCATTAATCGCAATGTAAAGTATTCCACTATAAATATTATTCTAAGAGAAGAATAAAATATTTTAATTTAATTTATAATTCTGTTGAAATTATACATTTATTTTTAAAAAAAGATGTATTTTTTTAATCCAATTTGGTTTGGTAATGATTATGCGAAAGAAAATGAATTACAAGCTAAGAATCTACTCATTTCTGAATAAAGGAAACCAGAAGCAATCACAAATCTGGAGAATTTAATTCGAGAGTGATAATATGTTAAGACTTAAGATCATGAAGGATCATGTTTCGTCCATTAACAACCTCTTCATTTCTTGATAATCTTCTTTACTTATCTCTCCTTTTGCAAACCTAATCTTTAGGATGTGCAATGGATCATCTGTCCCAATTATTAGTGACTTACTTAAGAGATTAGAAGGAATAGATGAATTTGTCTTATTTCGCATTGTATTGATCAATTCACCACTTTCCCCTATTCCGGTAACATTATTTTGCATTTGAGGTTTTTGGACAAGATAGCATTCTTTACACAACATAAGATTGCGATTCCAACTAATCCTTGCAGAATATTTCCTGATTCCTAGCTTTTTCTGACAAACACAACAATAATTTTTTTCATGACTAGATAACAAAGTATAACATGATTCACACAATTCACTTTGTGTTGCCCAGCCTATAGAAGGAATATATCTAGATAGCCCGAGTTTAAATTTTTTCTTACATATTGCACATTCGTCCAGATCTTCGAATTTTATGTCTGCATTTTCTCCGACAATTGGCAGGAGTAGATTAAAAAAGCTATCCGCAAACTTCCTATCCAAACCGCGTTTTGAATAATCATATATTTCGACTCCAGTGGGTTTTTCCCTTAGAATGATTTGAAAATTTATGCCAGTTTGGTTCTGAGTTCCAAAGACAGAATTACCGACAATATTATGTCTTTGCTTATCAGCGTATTTTATTTCTGCATTCTTTTTACAACACTCAAGCACGGTATTAAAAAGATCATAATCTACATCTGATAGTGATACAGATGCTTTTATAGTCACATAATAAAGTAATTATCATAGATAGAAAAATTTTTCGAGTAGCAAGATACGATTTGATTCTAAAACTGAAAAAGGACATCAAGGAGAGCTCAGTGATGCTATCAGAGCTTAGCTTAGGTTCTCCAATCGCAGCAGGACTGAAAGCCAAATTGGATAAAAGTCAACAAGGAATTGAATATCATTTTAGATCCAGTTTATTCTGAGTTATTTTTTCCTGTCTCTTTCAGCAATATTGGATCTATCCTTTTCAGGTAAAGAGCCATAAAGACCGTCAATTTTTTTGGGCTGTGATATCATAACATCCACGATCATATTCAGGAGTTCAAATAGGGAATTTGCTATTTGTATATTATCTTGGATATCAATTAAGCCAGAAGGATGCACCGCATTATTTCCAATAACACGCAAATAAACGGAAAAATCATTGACTCTCCTATCCAAATAGTGTAATTGCTACAATGAGAACAAGTAGATGTAAACGCACCTTGAACATGATCTTGATGGAAACTCGAAGACCGCTCTAAAGCGAACCAGTCCTGTGATGCGTAAGCATTACAGTGGGGACAGTTAAATGCTGATTTTCGAAATTCGGGACTTGAATAGGGCATCAACTTATTTCTAATCTTATGGAATAGCAATATTTGCGTTACTTGTAACAGGGCTTGAGTGGAATCATCGTATGTCAGTTTAGGAGCATTGACGAGAATGTTCGTGAATCAGATCACAATATTCCCTTATTAGCTAGGAAAATAAAATTTTCGAAGGTAACTATTTTTACATTCTCCGTCCCTTGTAAATATTCATTCAATCCTCCTTCAACATAGAAATTTCTCATTGTCCAACCTTCTCCGCCCAAAACAAGATACGCTTTTGAGTAACTATCATTACTGTCCTTAAGCGCTTTGAGTAAACAAATAATTTCATAGGGAATTTTTTGTTCCGCAGTGCCGCTGACCTGTTGCCACTTCAACGATATGAGGAACTTTTTGTCATCCTTTATCGCTATGGCGTCCACGATGTGTTTACCACCGGCTGGTCTCTTTCCGACTCCAGACCTCTTAATACATTCATATCCACCTCTCTAGAGATGGTAACACCATTTGTTCTAGAACGTCTCCTGTCCCAGTATCCCTTTTCGACATAGACATTTTAAAGAACCTTTATTGCAAGAACCTCCCTTGCAGGAGTCCTATCGCCCTTACAACTTATCATTCTTGGACCACTAAGAAATTTTAATTCGAAATTCATAGACTTATACAATTTTATTATTCTGTCTGTCGCTTGATTAGAAATTACAGCTGGAATATTCAGCGATTTAATCCATTTAGCCAAGCGCACTTGATCTGGCCACCCAAATCCTTGGGAAGAATATTGCCTAAATTCTACATCATATGGCGGATCAGCGTATACAAAATCGCTACTTTCTATGAGTACTTCTTCAAAATCGGTGGAAGTGAACTGCCAATCACGAAAAACTAAGCGGTAATATTCAAAATCCTTCATATAAGTGACAGTTTTATATTCCCCAAAAGGCACATTAAAAAGACCCTTTTGGTTGAATCGACAAAGTCCATTGTAACCTGTATGATTCAAATAATAAAAAAGAAGCGCCGCTTCAGGGCTTTTCCATTTATTTTGCTTTATGAGGTCATTAAATCTTTGTCTATATGTGTAATACAATGCCTTGTCGTATTCCATTTTGAGATTCGCCGTGAGACCTGATTTTAACTGATTGTAGAAATTAATCAGGTGAGGATTAATATCATTAAGATGACCTCTTTTTGGCATCAGTCCCAAAGTAATTGCCAATCCTCCACAAAAAGGCTCAACAAATCGAGAACCTAGCGTTTCATACGGTCTCCATAGTTCTTGAATCGACTTCAATAACCATCTCTTGCCGCCAGCCCACTTCAATGGCGGCCTAGCCTTTGGTCGAAGTGACATTAGCCTGGAAGAATTTATCAATTAATTCATTATAGAAAACTAGTAAATTAATATGGTTTCTCTCGGATTTTGCATACACTCGTGGCGAATGTATTAATTCAAAAAATGAATTTTCCGTATGAGCTTTGACGTCATGGTTCTGTTAACTTGACAGCTGTCATGAAGACGCTTTGAGAATATAAGTAATTGCCAAATGAGATTAGCGCGAAGTAGTGAGTATCGAATAAAACATGATGTCTTTCTGCTTGCATCGAATTTTGAGTTCGATCCAGGTACTCTAACCGTTATTAAACTTGGGTAATAGGACAAGTCGTAGCGGCTTTCAAGATGCCGCCAGTGGGTAAGACGTCGATGACGGTTACTCTCAACTGGTAACTCTTTTCAGTTTCATAAGCCTTTGTTATCTCCAATATTTTGCCTTACGAAGATGTACCAAACCGTCAAACCAACACTTCATAGATTATGGATTAGACCATCTCCCGAGACCCAAATCATTTGAGAAGGTAAGCTTTTTTGAGCTGATTAGCTCGGTGAAATTAGCTTAAAGCAACAATCAGGAAAAAATTATAAACTTTATTTAATACTTGCTAGCAGAAGCTTCATTCTCCTTCGACGATTGGAAGAAGATTATAGCAGATCAGAATAGAATATTGAATGAAGCAATTTCAAGTCATGCACGTTTGTTGAACGATGCGATTAAGCAATACAGTCAAAACAATGCACAAATGTTGAACGATGCGATTAAGCAATACAGTGAGATCAACGCACAGATGTTAAACGACGCTGTTAGGCGACAAAAGGAAGTTTTCGACAAAATGATTCGAGAACAGAGCCAAATTTTTTCTAACTCCATGAAAAATTTCGACACAAAAAATACTAAAATGTTACAAGACGAAACTAACTCTATAGATAATCAGAGTCAGAACGTCAAAAAGAAGAGCAGCTGAGTATATGCGCAAAGCTGTTTTCGCCCTTAATATTTTTTTGATATAAAATCCCGGACCATTTGCGCAGCGCGAACGGTCTAATTAATATAAATTACCAATTATTTGCTAAACTCAGCATGGATAAATATATTCAAATAACTATCGCTTTCCTATTTGTAACAGGCATTTTACTTTCCAATTTCCAGCATGGATTTTCTGATGGTATATTTCAAGAAAATCTACCTCCGGCTACCGTAGGCAATAGAATAGCAAGTCTGTATACAAAAATTAGTCCACCAATTTTGACCTCTGGTGCCAAGCAAAATGCCCTCTTTCAATTAAGATTATTTGATTCAAAGTCAGGAAATAACATAACTAATGTAAATTATTTCTTAACTATTCTAAAAGGAGACAAATTGCTATTACGTGAACTGTTTTATTCAAAGGATGGCCCTTTAACGTTAAAATTCGAACCAAACCAAGGCCCTGTTACAGTCTATGGGTCTACGGAACCTTTTTTGGGTGGTTGGACAAGTGATACAGGAGAAATTACAGTACGAGGTTCCGTACTCTCCGAAGGAGGGTTATATCATTTTTCTATAGAAATTTTCGGAATTGACAATGTTAGAAATATTTTTGTGCCTGAAAAAGCCCCTAGGTTTGACTCTTACCTCAGTATTGGTGATGTATTTGCAACCGATTTAACATATGGGACCCAGAAATTTAATAGCACATTAATCTCATATTACGATAAAATCAGAAATTTTACATTTGAACCTGAAGATTTGAGAGTATTATGGACAATGCCATTCGATTGGAACGTTTCACGAATAAGAGCACAGAATATTTTTGTTCACGAAGAACTCAAGGTTCCAAAATCATTCAGTGAATTTTCAAATTCATCAATTTTCAACGGTACAGTAAACGGACAACCAGTAGTAGGAAGATCTCTCGCAGTAGATCCATTTTCTTCAGAGAAAGCACTGATTATTCATTTTCTATTAAACAAGAATGATATAGTAAAACTAGCAGAAAATAATGAAATAGTATCAAATAGTAATAACTCCATGAAATTTACAATTCGACCGTTGGTAAATCAATCCCAAAAAACATCCTTAGATATGGTAACAGATACAGGGGGAATACATACTTTCTTATCATGGAATCCAAATCCACCGGTCATAGGAACAAATACTCTAAATATTAATTTCAGTGATGCTCTAAGCGGTAGTCGATTAAATGCAGACGTAAACTACGATTTGTCGATTCGAACGCATAAGGGGGAAGAAATAATAAGAAAGAATAATATCACAGCGATAAAAGGGATTTCAAACCAGAGTATATCGTTGCCCTCTAAAGGCATATTTAACTTAGAAGTTGAGGTAAAATCACTTAAAGTTCTTAACCTAACTAGTTTGGACACGACTCGAAAGGGGATTGCAAGAGGTTTTGTTGTAGTATCCTAATATGAATCAGAGATTGAAAAAGAGATTGAAAAATGAATTATATCAATATTACAAATCAAGTCTTAACTGTTCCTTTAATATGCAATGTACACAAGTCCATAATTTGTTTATTTATTGATCTAGCTTTTTTATTCCTTTGTTTTTTTCAATATGGTCCAAGACTTCCTCATATTGCACGTCAAAAGGTTTTGTAGAAATCGACAAATTTTCAATTTTAGCAAAGGCTTTTACAATGCTCTTTGCTGCAAGAGGTTGCGGCAAGGATTTGTCTGAAATTTCGCCGTAGAATCCAATTCCTTCAATATTTCTTTCAGAAGCTACTCCCAAGATAAGACCATTAAACCAAGTTATTGTTGTAAATTCAGAACCCAGAATATCTATTTTAGAGCTATCTAGAACTTTTCTTAATTCTGGTTTTGTTATCACGCTTACTACCCTTGGTTCTCCTGTAACCAATTCGTTTAATGAACCACCCGCAGTATAGATTCTTCTTACCTTACCCACCGAAGAGCAAAAATCTAGAAATGTGTTACACAGTTCCAGAAGCTCTCTATGATCCTCTGGTTGGACATCTCCAGTGAGAATCATTAATTTTTCTCTATCTGAAAAATAAATCTTGTAACTATCCTTTGCAGTTCCTATCACCCCATCCTTAATCGTGACCCATGGTTTATGGTTTGATACTATAGTTGCGATATGTTTAGACTCTGTATTACTAGCCAAAAAAGAAGATACTAAGCCACCAACTCTACCCATATCTGGCAGTGATGCAAATACCGTAAAAGAATCTAATTTCTTTCTTGCGAAGATATCTATCTTTAACATTTCTATATTGGTCCTACATCAAACTAATGCTATCATGATGTTTAACTTTTTTTCTCTAATATCCTATAATATGAAAACCCAGATATTACTGAAATCTAGGCATAACGTGAGTGGAAGGCACATTCGTTTTTAACTATTAAAGTTTTTGTTAGATTGCAATAAATAAGTTAGACAGGCATATACAAAGAATTGAAAATGGATTAAAATGTATTGATTCAAAATATAGGAGTTTTAAAAGTGATCTTCTTCTTCCGTTAGTTTTTCTACAGGGTGTCCTCCAGGCAGCGGCGAATTCTTATCAACCTTGTAGGTAAAAAGTTCATCCCAATTCATTCCCAATATAATGTTTCTTCCAACAGCAATGATTTTAGATTTAGGAACATCAAATCTGTAATCACGGTCACCAAAGATGACAATTTTGTCATCAGTTTCTTTCATTACATGTCCCACATGATCTTCATTTTCTAGCCTTACTCCCTTATTGAAAAGTGTTTTTGCATATTTTTCCATATAAGTTCTCAAGTCCGTTGTTCCCTCCGATCCCCAAGGATCCACAAATTTACTGGTAGGGAGTGGTTCATCTCTCTTAACCGAATATTTTTTTGCAATCTCATCAAAATTAAGCCCGATGAGGACATTTTTGCTTACCGTTTGAATGGTGGATAAGGGTATGTCATATCTCTCCTTCCCTTCTCCAAACACAACAATCTTGTCATCTGTCTCTCTAACTACATATCCAATGTGGGGCGCATCTAATGCAATTACTGCCCTATTGAAATATTTTCCCGATGTCATATATCAATTTCAATATCTATTATGATGTATATTAATAAATGGTTCAAGACGCAGATTTATTCGATTATCCAAATTTATGGATATTGAACAGACTCCTTGATTTTTCTATTTATTTGTTAGCACAAGAACGATTTCTTAATTACTTTGGGACAATGAAAGCATTTTCATTTTATTAAACTAAGATAAATGCTAATATATGCAAATGTTGTAGTCTATAGCAACAAGAAAACAATTGAGGGTCCCTATAACATCTCTCAGAAAGAAAAAGCAAGTTGCGATGATATATGATGAACTAACGTTAGAGAAATTTATGCGATATTATGGATTTGAAAAAAGGGACGAATTGCTAAAGTTTTTGAAAACACAGTGTATGCAGGATCAGTAATTCAACCACTTTTGTACAAGTTCAATATTTCATGATTTTTTTTGAAAAATTTAAGTGCGATTAGATATTTGAATATGGTATGGAGAAAGCAAAAGTAAAAAGACATGCACATTATGATGATGAAACTTTAGAAAAGATGAAAAGATATTACAAAATTGATGATCATGATGAACTTTTGCGATTCATAAAGACTCATGGATTGAAGAATTATGATTTTGAAATAGAACATTCGTGACAATAATATTGGAATTAGTAATAATTATTGACAGGTAGACTAACTTATGCATTTTTTTGACCTCATTTCACAATTGAATGGTAGTTTTCTGATACAAGATTTTGCAGTAGTTATGATTGTAGCCGCAGTGATGGTATTTGTTACACATAAGCTGAAGCAACCCATGGTCATTGGATATATATTGGCTGGCATGGTGATTGGGCCTTTTACTCCGCCATTTAGTCTAATACACGACGTAAGTACTATCAATACACTTGCCGAGCTTGGGATAATAATACTCTTGTTTGTAATTGGAACCCCAAATTAAAATCAGTAGGAAGGATTTCTATGATTGTGGGGATTGCAGAATCACTTGGAACAATGATGATTACCTTCTTCGTGGGACAAACACTTGGTTTTTCACAATTTGACTCCATGTTTTTGGCACTTGCTATGTCAGTTACTAGTACAGTGGTTACGGTAAAGATACTTGAAGAACTAAACATGATTAATGACAAATCAAGTGTATTAATAATGGGGATTTTAATCGTAGAAGATGTAATAGTCATTACCATGTTAGGTATCTTACAATCATTGGCCTTAACAGCAGCGATATCATTTCTTCATGTGCTGTTATCGATAGGAATTGTTGTTGGGTTCATAGGAGGTATTCTAATTTTGGGTTCAAGATATTTACCACCATTGATAGATAAACTGGCTAGAAAATCTGATTATTCTGTATTAATAATAGTGATACTAGGTTTGGCATTTGGTTTATCTTTTGTGGCTATAGAACTTGGATTATCTCCAGTTATAGGAGCATTTCTGGCTGGTGTGCTGGTAGCTGAATCAAATAGTAAGGGAATAGCTCGTGTCATAACTGTACCTCTTCGAGATGTGTTTGCAG
>VBPX01000050.1:8615-20338 GCA_005877075.1 Nitrososphaerota archaeon
ATCCTAATTGTAACATCATTCATGTCAAAAATGGTGATAGTCATACCCATTTTAGTAAAGGCGGGATATGACAGTACTACAGCAGTTAGAACTGGTCTTGGATTATCATCAGCCAGAGGAGAAATGTCACTTATCGTTGGAAAAGGTGGTCAGGATGTTGGAGCTGTTTCTTCATACATACTTCCTATCTTGGGGGTGGTTACAATTGTTACCACTTTTGTTACTCCGTACATACTAAAAATAGGGATTAAACTAAACATATCATCTTCTCCAAGCGACGACAAAAATTAATGTAATCAAAATAAACTAGGTAAATAAATCAGTAGGCGCCAATTATGTATTTATCAAACTCGGATATCAATTAGGATAATTCAAGATACCTGCAATCTTGATCAAATGTTCGTTTGGAGGAACAAAAATATTAGTGATAATTGTTTTGCCGTTTGTCATAATTTTTTCATTCTTGATTTCCAAATTATCTAAATATACTTTTATACCATGGTTATTGTTAAGTTGTTGTATCTTAAAAGTGACGATACCTCCAGCTGGATTATAATGATCTGCAAAAAATGATATACTATCAGTTGATTTATTATAATTAAAATTACTTATCTTTGCAATGCTCTCCAAACCATAAGTTAAAAATTTACCATTACCTACATCAAGAGTGTTTATAGGACCATTCAGATCAAATCCTGCACAACTAAAATAGTTTGCATCTTTTGCTATGGAAAGGTCTGGTCTGGCTGAAAATGATTTTACTTCTCCTGATTTGAGTGTAGGTATATTGTCAGATTTGATTGAATCTATTTGTGTTCCATTCTTATTATGAACCGAAGCAAATACAATTATGTTGTGCAGTACGACATGTCCTGTATTCTTTATTGTTCCAAGCAATTCTTTGTTTTGACCTACTGGAAAATTTGAATAATTTTGTACTACTGTATTGTAAAAAGGATCATTTACCTTATTGTTCTTTATAATATAAGGTTGACCCACAACATTGTAGTCACTACCTATTTTAAATTTAAAAGGAGATTCCTTGCCTGGATAAATGATATTACTATATGTGGTATCACGTAATGTGGTAATTGAATCATCAATCTTACTATGAATATTAAGTCCCACGGTTATGTGTTCTGATGTAATTCCATAATTTGTTATAACACCTATAATATTCAATTTACCATTCGAATCAATAAACGAAGAGCCTGTAGAAATTTTAATATCTTCAAAACCATAAACTGAGAGCAAGTTGAATTGGATAATACTTATAGCAAGAAATAGAATAACAAGAACTATTGTGAGTTGATCCACAAAATACATTTTTTTCAAAGTGAGATAAAAATTTTGTGAATTAGAATTTGGGAGTATAAGTCCAATCAATATAATAAACACATATCCAGATTATCTCTGGTCGGAAATTTTGTCAAATGTCATCATTACTTTGGGTAAAAATTCTATCAAGTCCGTGGCTACCATGTGAAATCCCACTTGCTGCAATGCAATATTGGCAGCCAATCCATTAAAATAAACTGCCAATGCAGATGCATCAAAAGCAGAATCTAACTTTGTATAAAGAGCGGCCACAAGTCCTGCAAGAACATCCCCTGTGCCTCCAACGGTCATCGCAGGAGTACTCCTTTTGATTGTTGCAACTTTTCCATTCTCATCAGCTATCACATTTAGCCATCCCTTAAGAATTATGGTAAACTTGTATCTGGTTGCCATTCTTGAAACGCTCGATACGATATCATTTTCGCTAGTTCCCACGTCCTCATCAAATATCCTCTTGAATTCTCCAACATGTGGAGTTATGATTGTATCACTTTCTGCAATTTCTGGAATCACTCTTGGAATAAGGGCAGAAGCATCTAGTACCATTCTTGTTCCCTTTTCCCTCAAGTTCCTTACAAGTGAATTTAATGCTTCAGGTTTGGATATTGTCATTCCCATTCCTACTGTTGCAGTATGTGGTATCTTTGGGAGACTCTTAATCAATCGATTTGCGGATCCAATAGTGAGCGAAGTATCAGACATGGGTAATGCAATGATATTTGGTGAATATGACCTTAAAGCAGTAATAATAATTTTAGGTACTGCGGTGTAAACCAAATCAACACCTGCCCGTAGTGCAGTTAATGATGCCAATAGGGGAGCACCATGATATAGACTGCTACCACCAATGACAAGTACTATTCCATTATCTCCTTTCTTACAATTTTCATAGCGAGCTTTTATACGATTTTTTACATAATCTTGTGTGATAGAAATTAATTCTGTCAATGTTTATTATGTTATGATATGCCTTTAGCAAAAAACCTTCCTAAAAAAACATATTATATAGACTCTGAAGACCAACTAATAGAATAGTCTATTCTGTGCAAAGATTGGGTTTCATATTTAGGCATTAAGTTTTAATGCATTTGATAACAAAAGACAAATCATTCTATAAATTGAAACCATCTTTTATTTTTCTTTTGGAGAGATCCTACGATTGGTATATTATTTCCACATTGTTTACAACAATTTCTATCATCCAAACTCCATCTCTCAATATTAAAACCGTATCTTTCGATTACTAAGAGACCGCATTCAGGGCAGTAAGTATTTTCCAATTTATGTCCGGGAACATTGCCAATGTAAACATAGTTTAGTCCAACTTGTTTTGCTATTTCATAATGTTTTTCGAGAGTCAAGATAGGAGTTGAATCAAATTCCATCATCTTGTAATCAGGATGGAATCGTAAAAAATGAACTGGAGTGTCTGGTCCTAGTTCGTCATAAACAAATTTGCTGAGATTTCGTGCAGAATCCAAATTGTCACCCACTTGAGGAACAATAAGATCAGTTATTTCTACGTGAATATTGGTTTTTGTTTTTATTTCCTTCAGAGTTGAAAATATAGGTTCCGAATTGGGAATGCCGATATAGCGTCTTACAAATTCTGTATTTCCGCTGCCTTTAAAATCTACAGTTATACAATCTAAAAATTTTGACATCATATTAACAGATTCTGGTGTATCATATCCATTAGATACAAAAATGTTGAAAATTCCTTTTTTATGCGCTTCAAGTCCACAGTCTTTTGCAAATTCCATAAAAATTGATGGTTCATTATAAGTGTAGGCAATACCTTGTGCGCCATACATTTGCGCTTGCTCCACCACTTGCGATGGAGTCATTTCAGTGCCTTCGATTTTTCTCCTTTGTGAGATGTCATAATTTTGACAGTATTTACATAGCCAATTGCAACCCGTTGTGGCAATCGAATATATCGCAGACCCCGGTCTGTAATGAATTACAGGTTTCTTTTCAATTGGATCAATATGACCCGCAATTACTTTTCCGTATACATATAACCATAATTTATTATTATTAACCCCCCTAATTCCACAAAGACCTATTTTTCCCTCTGGAATTTCACATTTTCTGGCGCATGCAGTACATCTTATTCTACCATTTTGAAGTTCAGTGAATAATTCTGCTTCTTTACCAATTATTTCTACTGACGCCAACACTATCATATAACACAAAGAACCTTATAAATTACACTGGATAAATGAAATAATTAGATTGTATCAACACGAATGGTTCAACATTGGATATTTTATATTATCATGACATGAAATTATTGTCAAGTAATTTCTCATAATTTGCCTGAAACTTCTTTTATAAGGTGATAATGTTCCTTCAGTGTCTACACTCGAAACACCCTCCTGAAGAGCTGGCAAGAAAAATTGTCAACATAAGTTTTATATGAAGAAAATAATCCAATTTTGTATCGCTCCGATGGTGTAGGCCGGTTAAGCATTTCGCCCTCTCGAGGCGACGATCCCGGGTTCAAATCCCGGTCGGAGCACTAAAACTACAAGATTCTGCAGTCCGGTAAAATCTCTTCATCTACACTTGATGTTTATTCAAGAGTTATAGGGGGACTACCTTTATCATCATTATCTTGTAGTAGAAAACTAACGGCTAGGAAAAATATTATTCTTGCTTATAATTCAAATTGCTTTATTGGATAAATTACCAACATTTTCTAGTGCTAGTTTTTTTTCCTAACTACTATTGAATGACCTTCTTTAATATGATAATAGTAATGGAGTTTAGATAATTCATCGATACTGTCGTCAGAGAAATATTCAATATTGTACCTAGCTAGTATTATTTTACAATCTCGACAGTAGATTTCTTTAAATGGCACTGCTTCATTTCACATTTTTGAATTTTGTTTATTTAACTATTTTCTTTCTTTTAGCATCAAATTAGTTTCTTGTTTTTTATTTTCGTTAAATTTCATATTGTTGAGCTTGTAGTAAATTACCTCACCTCTTCTTTCCACTACTGCAGCGATTGCATTTTTGCCCATTGTTTCAATTTCACGTACGATTTTTGAAAGCTCTCCAACCTTGACATTAATTCCTTCATTAATGCAGAAAACTACGTATTTTGCATGTTTCTTTTCATATCCGCCTCTTTCATATACTCTAAAATCTGCGCCAAATCCAAATCCCTCCTTTACGACATATCCTCTGCTCCTTAAATCCCTATAGACCAGAAATCTTGTAACTATCTCCTTATCATACTTTAAAGCATGTTTCAATAGAGTGCTAAAGTCTACTACATCGCCATTAGTTATGATAAGTTTATTGATATAAATCAGATAAAGTGCCTCATATGTTTCCAATAAAAAATTAGAATCCTCCTTGTCACCATATCCTTTATTGCGGAGCTGATCTTGAGATCTTGAATCATTAATCTTTATCAAACATCTTTTAGTTAGAACGCCTTCAATCGTGTTCTGGAAATCGGAATTTTGATCCGCCTCTGGAGACATAACGATTAAATCACTCTGAAAGAGGGATTTAAGTATTAAAATAAATGATGATTTATGAAAGGAGTTAATTATAGAGAAACGAAGGGAATGCCGTATGTAAGGAGAGAATACATATCTGGAAAACCTCAATTAAAGATAGCAAGGTTTTCATCTGGGCAATCCAAAGTGGATTATGACTATAAACTTGAGTTAATTGTTAGTGAAAAATTGCAGATAAGACACAATGCCTTAGAAGCGGCAAGATTGGCAGCAAACAAGACAATGTCTCAAGCAGGAGACATGAGTTTTTTTTCTAGACTTACTGTCTTTCCTCATTTGGTGCTACGTGAAAATAAAATGATAGCAACTGCAGGAGCAGATAGGTTACAAGAAGGTATGAGAAGAGCATTTGGCAAAGCTATAGGACTTGCTGCTAGGGTCAAGCCAGAACAATCAATATTTGAAGCATATGTTACAAAAACAAACTTAGAACTGGCAAAGCGTGGTTTTAAGGTAGCCTCAAGCAAATTAGGTTGTCCTACAAGCGTTAGAATAACCTTACTAAAAAATAAAAATACGGAAGATAATTAGAATTTAATCAAGAGTACCAAATTTGGTAAGTATCTGCAAGCTGACTAAAAATTATGGCAGGTATAACAGATGAATAGCGAAACGAAATGTTCCTCTTTAAGCATCCTACATTACATTACACTACATTACGGCTCATACTCCATCAATAGTCAAATACATCCATTCCTCAAAATAGCTTGACAATCATCCATTCCTACAATGTACTGTAGATATCCAATTTACGATTTGCAGAGATTACCCAGAATTTAATGGAAAGGAAATTATATCCTTTATCGTAAGCAATAGTATGGTAAGTATGAAAAAAGACTTTATTGTTGCACGCATAGAAGCTGCACAGGATGGAGGTCCCTACGTTTACGTTGGTTTTAGTGATCCTAATGATTATAAGACTGATAAACCAGTAAATCCTTTTGGATCAAATGTTATGGCATTTTCATCTCCAGAAGACATGATGAAGAATCTTCCAAAGGCTATGGGAAATATTTCAAGAATGATGACAGGTGGAGGTGCAGGTGACTCTCCAACATTCAAGATTAGTGTAAGGGAGTACGAAGACATTGGAATTAGAGTTGGAGATAAAGTTACAATAGAAATTAGAAAATCTGATAACAACTTGTATACATAATTTGATTGAGAGATACAATTTACTATAACTCTATTACTTATTTCTATTTTCAAGCTGGAATAGGAGAAAGGTTTATCCTACCAGCACATAAAATGCATATTTGAAAAAATAATTGCTTAGATCAATATCTGACCTTGACGACATTCAATATTATGGCAAGAAGGTTTTAGTCAGGGTAGATTTTAACGTAAATATTAGCAATGGTGTAGTTACTGAAGACTATCGAATTAGAAGTGTAATTCCTACAATAGAATATCTTGTAAAAAGGGGAGCCAAGGTCATATTGGCTTCGCACTTGGGCAGGCCTAAATTTCGCGATCAAAATAATTCACTTGCCCCTGTGGCCGTAAGATTGAAAGAAATTCTTAACCGAAATGTCGACTTTATTGACGATTGCATCGGCAAAGAAGTATATAGAAAGATAGAGAAACTTAATTTCGGAAATATCTTGCTTTTAGAAAATTTAAGATATCATCCAGAAGAGCAGAACGATGATCCTGAATTTTGTAAGGCGATTGCATCCTTGGCAGATATATATGTAAGCGATGCTTTTAGTACGTCTCATAGAAAACATGCTTCGACATACGGAGCTGTAAAAAATTTTGATATACGATTGTCAGGTTTTAGTTTAAAAAAGGAAATAGAATATCTCTCAATGATAAGATACAACCCAAGAAAGCCCTTCACACTAGTAGTTGGAGGTTCAAAAATTAAGGACAAAATCGGAGCGTTGGAAAATTTGCTGCCAAAAGCAGATAAATTATTAATTGGTGGTGCCGCTGCATATACCTTTCTAAAGGCAAAAGGATTTAAAATTGGCGATTCGTTATTTGATGAAGAACATTTTGATTGGGTGACAAAAGCTCTTTCCTCATTTGGTGAAAAGATATTACTTCCGGTGGATCATATAGTATCATCTGATGAAAACTCCTTTACAACTGTTACTGGCGATATACCAGATGGAATGTGTGGATTTGACATTGGAAATGAAACATCCAGGATCTTTTCTTCAGAAATCGGTGGAAATGGTTTCGGTACCATTTTTTGGAATGGACCGATGGGAATGTTTGAAGTAGGACAATTTGCAGGCGGGACCATGAATGTTGCAAAGAGCATGGCGCTTGCTTTCTGGAGAGGAGCCATGACTCTTGTTGGCGGAGGTGATACTATTGCGGCCCTCAAAAAATCAGGAGTCTCAGAAAGTGAAGTAACACACTTATCAACTGGAGGGGGAGCTACACTCAGATTTCTGGCTGGAGATAAGATGCCAGGAATTGAAGCTCTTGAACAAGTCAATTAAGTTATGAAAGATGGATGCTTATTGAATTGAGATATGATATATCATCATTTTCTGCTCCAAGCATAAGAGTATATTCACCGCTAACAAGATCTTCTGCCGGAGTAACCAGAAATGTAATTTTTTTGGTTTCCCCCGGATTCATGGAAAATGAATCTTGACTGAATGAAATTGAAGAATTTCCAAAATTGCCCGTACTTGTGAATGTAGAAGACGCAATCATTTTGAGTTTGACATTGTCGTTTGCAGATATGATCAGTGGTACCTCACTTGTCTCACCCTTTTTCATATTCAATTCTTTAGACGTTGTGTCCACAGCAAATGATAGAGGTTTAGAGCCATTCAACATGCCTATTTTATTTTCTGTCCATTCTGAGAACCAGATCTGCTTATTTTTTCCTATCGAAAATTGAAGGGTATTAGAAATTCCACAGGCGCTATCGTTTGGTGCACAGGGGGCCCACAAGTTATTTTGTGTTGGAATCCAATATTCAACTAATGTTCCATCCGTGGAATTAAATCTTGCAATCTTGTTACCAATGTGCTCATTAAACCAGAGAATCCCATCCGTATCTATTTTGATCCAATAGGGCAAAGTATAACCGTACTCCTTTTGAATATTTGCTGAGATTCTAGAAAGTGGTGAAGTGCTAAATTCTGTGATAGCGCCACTAGTTGCATTAATCATAAAGAATATGCTGGTTCCATGATCCGTAATCCAGGGATTTCCCTTTTTGTCGATTGCAATTCCTACTGGTGAATTTAGTTCTCTTGGAAGATCAAAAGCAGTAAATTTTTTTGTAGGTATATCAAACTTGAATAATTGGCCTTTAACTCCAAATGCTAGCATTGAGATCCATAGGATATTTCGATCCTTATCAATGTCAATAGATCCAGTGCTAACTAAATCCGGGTCGATCCCCTTGAATGATGATACTGGAAGAGAGATATTTGAGATACCTTCAGTTGAGTTATTTTTCAAATCTGATATATTTCCAAACCAAAGCGATTTTGATCGAATCCCTGCAAAATAGATATGATCATTGTCAAATACCATAGAGACAGGATAGGTAGTGCCAAAGGCTGAAGGACGTTCGGGAACAGGAAAGAAGCTAAATTTATTATTATCTGGTTCGAATTTCCAAATTCCATTTTGTTTTTCATCAGTAAACCAGATATTGCCTTTTGAATCCGTTTTGATGTCCCATGTTTGCGAGACATCGGTAGGTTTTGAACGACTATCCCACATTGGAATCGAAAATTCCTGGCTACTATTATCATGTATGTTGAATTTACCTAGAATACCTAATTTTGTGGATACATACCATACAGATTCATTACCCGCTACAATACCTAACGGCATTTCACATTTCTGCTCAAGCAAATATTCGGTAATGAAAAAGTTTGCATGGGGAGAAGAATTAAGTCCGCAAAATTGCCTTTGGAATTGCAAAATTGCCTGAGTTTTTGAATTATTCTCAAGCTGAGAAAATTGATCAGATACGGCGAAAGAATTTTTATCACTTAATTGAAAATCAACAATAAAAAATCCTAATGTAATAGTAAGTATCAAACAAAGTAACTCGAGTCTAAGATTCACTTCATTCATCAACATGCTTTTGGCGACGAGACATATTAATAGATCTAATAAGAATTTATTTATTTCCTTAACGATAAATAATTTAAATATTAAAAATAATTTTTAGTCATATGAAATCAATTACGAGATATCTAACTTTTCATACTGATAGGAGATTCAAATTACTAAATATTACACAACAGATAGAAAAAATTGTGCAAGAATCTAATATTAAGGAAGGTATTTGCCTAATTAATTCCATGCATATTACATCAAGTATTTTCATAAATGATGATGAACGAGGTTTGCATTCAGATTTTGAAAAATGGCTTCAAAGGTTAGCTCCACATTTACCGACTGAGCAGTACATGCATAATGATACTGGAGAAGATAACGCTAATGCACATCTAAAACGTCAGATAATGGGACGAGAGACAATTGTTGCGATCACAGATGGAAAACTTGATTTTGGGCCCTGGGAACAAATTTTTTATGGAGAGTTTGATGGTTGTCGAAACAAAAAGGTCCTAGTAAAGATCATAGGTGAGTAAACCACCAATCTAATAAGAAAATGGAAATTAAGATAATTAATTTGTCATTGCAAATATGTCATCTTTTAAAATATAGTCGATGGATTTATTAGATCATTGCAGGATTTTGTATTTATGGGGTCATTTCGCGTTGATAAAGATTCTCTTGGAGAGGTTAAAGTCCCTTCTGGTGCTTACTATGGGCCATTTACGGTAAGAGCTTCGAACCAATACAAAGTAACAGGACAGAAACCTCACATAAATATGATAAGGGCATTTGCAATGGTGAAACGTTCGGCAGCCCTTGCAAATAAAGAATTGAAAGTCATATCTGCTGATAAAGCTGATGCAATAGTAAAGGCTTGTGATATAGTGCTGTCTGGAAAGTTATTGGATCAATTCATTGTTGATTCAATTAATTCAGGTGCAGGTACCGCCTTTAACATGAATACAAATGAAGTAATTGCAAATAAAGCGTTGGAAATTATGGGTCATAAAATTGCGGACTACTCCTTTATAAATCCCAATGATCATGTAAATATGTCACAATCCAGTAACGATACTTTTCCAACAGCAATGCATATTGCAATATTGATGAATATGAGAGAAGTAGTAGATTCACTTAACTTACTTATAACTTCGCTTGAAAATAAAGCTCAGAAATTTAAAAAAGTTATAAAAATAGGTCGAACACATTTAATGGATGCAATACCAGTGACCCTTGGGGAAGAATTTAATGAATATGCATTTTCTCTTAAAAGAGGTTTAAATAAAATTGAAGATGTCTGTTCGGATTTAGAATTTGTGGCGCTTGGAGGAACAGCGGCGGGTACAGGAGCTAACTCGCCTCCTGGATACAAAAAACTAGTTATTAAATACCTGTCTCAGATATCTGGATTAAGTCTAAAGTCCTCACAGAATTATTTCTTTTCCTTACAAAGTAAATTTGAGATAGCAATGTGTTCTTCTATCCTGAGAAATATTGCGATAGAATTAATAAAAATGTCAAATGATATCAGACTGATGGCTTCAGGTCCAATAGCAGGATTAGGGGAAATTACAATTCCGGCGGTCCATGCCGGATCGTCTATAATGCCTGGTAAAGTAAATCCATCACTATCAGAATGTCTTAACATGATATGCTATATCATAGTGGGAAATGACATATCGGTGGCTCTCGCCGCTCAAGCGGGTCAATTTGAATTAAATGTAATGTTACCAGGAATGATAAAAAATATGTTAGATTCAACTGATATGTTAAAAAATTTCCTACCAATTTATGCAAAGAATATGATAGATGGATTAAAAGCAAACGAACAGAAACTTGCATCTTTTGTTGAAAAAAGTCCGACATTAGTTACTCTACTAAATCCCCATATTGGGTATCTTAAGGCATCAGAGATTTACAAAGAATCCATAAAATCTCACAAGAGTATCAGAAAATTGATTCTGGAAAAGGGACTCATGACGGAGAAAGAACTAGATAGTGCATTATCAAAGAAGAACATACTTGGTTCAAAATAATTTTAAAGTATATGGATTAATAAATGGATTAAAGGTATTTCTGACCTGTCTTCATGTGCATGCATGTATTTATGGAATAGAGAAATAGCAGAGGGTCGAGTTGATAAATAAAAGAATCATACTCACTGTTTCTTTTGGAATACTAGTTACAATTCTTGTTTATTTAGGCATACAGGATTCTCTAAATCATCCATCGTTATCTAGGATTCCAATCTCTGCAAATGTAGCGATTTCAAGACTGGCAAGTGCATTCAATATGTCAGAAAACCAGATAGAAAAAACTCCCTTGTATGTTTATGTAAAACCTGATGGTAGCGTTTATGAATCAAATCCAGAATCCAATGACATAGGAAAAAATATTGGCAAAACAGACCCGAATAATACTGGAGCAAGTCATTTTGCATGGGAGATTAAAAATATGCAAAATAAGAAAAAATATTATGTTGATGCAATAAACGGGGAAATAATTTCTAATTCTAGTTAAAAGCAAATCCATTTAGCAACCAAATTATAAGACCTATAATTTGCATATTTCATGCAAGTTGAGGGCAAAGTTATTATCTGCGATATGATAGATGCGGCAGGGTTAGCTTCATTAAAAAAAGCAGGGCTGACAGTTAATTATAAACCCGATATCGAATCTGATGAATTACAAAGCTCTGTCAAGGACATTGATGTAATCATAGTTAGGAGCAGAACAAGAATAACTAAAAAGGTAATAGATTTTGCTCCCAATCTAAAAATTATTGCAAGAGTTG
>VBPX01000051.1 GCA_005877075.1 Nitrososphaerota archaeon
TATCCAAAGAGTCCATGCCAAAATGGTGCAAATCCAGAACCTTTCCACGGGCCTCCAAACTCGTGCCATGGTCCGACTCCATGTCCTTTCCATGATGACGCTAATGAAGCCATTGCGAAACCTTCTGACGTATAGAGAACTTTACCATTTCCAGCATCTACAATTACCTTGTGTCCTGTCTCATTAGTTGGGTCTACAACAAAGTATGTGTATGTTAAATATCCTTGAGTTACCCCCAAATGACCTCCTAATACTTTTCCGTTGGGAATTTGTTTTAGTGCAGTTTCAGCTGCGGTTGTAAAGGGAATCTTCGTATTCTCTTTAAAAAAGTTCTTTAGTTGTTGTCCTACATTTATTGAACCATTGATTTTAGGCATGTTGTCATGCATAGAGATGTTGCTGTTCGTTATCATTTGTTGTTGTGCCCACAAGTACCCAAATGGTGAGGCCATCAAGATAGCTGCTGATAATAAAATCCCTGTCCCTATAATAGCAGAAGCTAGGATTAGCTTCTTATTCACAATCTTTTTTACTGTTGTCATAAGATAAAGAGTCTAAGCGACTATTTTATTCATTATTTACCTATGACACGTAACTTTGTTACCTGATAACTTATCTCGTTCTTAATATTATAATTCGTAGAATGCAGAACACATTAGTTAAGTGAAAATCTTGGAAATCTACTTTATTTACCAATGTCTCATAGAGAGTGATATGGTAAATATTCATACGTATTTCCCAATAATTCGTAATAGAATTTACTCCAGCCAAGTTCTAGTTTGCATTTATTTCTTTTATAAAACAATCAACATCATAAATTACCAGCTCTTGTTGATAACGACTTCAGTCCAGACAGAGTCAACTCTACTTCGGCATTTAGATCAAATTGGTACATGAATATCGCGACAGGATATACATAAGGAAGGATATTCTCTTGAAACTTTACGAGTATGGTGAACTTAATCAAAGCAAACTTATGAGCTATTGTGGACTAAACAATGTGAAGCACAAAGAAATTCTTGATGATATGGTCAAAAAAGGAATTATAATCAGAATGGAAGAAGCTTGGGGAAATAAAACAATAATAAAATACAAGACTTCAGACACGAGATGGATAAATTATGATAGTGACGATTCTCATGATGACACGTAACAAAGTTACTATTACAGTTTTATATTGCAAGTAGGGGTAATCAGTAGTGACAACAAACTCAAACAGTAACAACGACCAACCCAAAGAGAATCCCTTTCACATAATGGATGGAATAATTCAACAGCTCAACAGGACAAAAAAGATGTTTATCATAATGATTCTCACTATCATGATCATTCCACCAATAGCTTTCGCCGTTACATTTGCATTACTCGGGCCACCATTTCCATTTCACGACGCAGGAAGCCCCCATGATAGGTTTGGTCCTGGTTTCAACCCTGCCTTTGGCATCGTGCGCGTAATTCCATTTCTGATTTCCCTAATATGGTTAGGTATAGGAATAAGGCAATGGTTTGTACTTTCGAAGTGGACCAAGAAATATGAACGATATAAAGAATTACAAAAAAAGATCGATGAGAAATTATCCGATTACGACAATGCCGATGACGAAGTAGACAAAAAAGAGAACAATAATAATGACAGACACCTGTAGAGGCTTATTTTGATCGTATTGTATTGAATAATTTTACTCGAACAATTATTTTCAGATTCAACTAGTGTACAAATATACATGATTCCCACCAAACCCGACTTATAGGTTGTCAAATTAACATGGCTTCATATTGTAAACAGAAATTAAAAATTCTATAATGGAAATACTGATTAGGTTCCGATTGAATATACAGTCATATCCCGACGGCCCTACCAATATTTTAGGAATCTCAAATTTGTTTCACAAACCACTGAGTCTGCATAATAATAATAACATTAACTTATAGTTCTGAAATTCATTATTTTATAAATAAATAATTCATTCATTAAAAGTTAACTTATATTGTCTGGTTACCATCCTGCTATATTCTTTTGACCAATAACTCTGATTGGTTTAATTTTTATCAACAGTTCTCCTTCTGCGCTATTTCTCCTACCATACGCTTCTGACTTATTATAACCCATATACCTTGCGGCAATAATTTTAGCCCATTTGTAAACTTCGCTTGGTTCATTACTAATTATTTCTGCTATACCGTCAATAGTAACAAATGAGAAAAGAGGAGTCTGATCATCAACACATAAACGGACTCGACTGTCACGTCCAATATTTTTTGCCTTTACTGATTCTTCACCTGTATTAAAAATAATATTATCATCTTCGTCTAATGTATACCATATCGGAACTACATGTGGTGTCCCATCCTTGTTAATGGTTCCTAATTTACCTGTAAAAGTTCCTTTCAAGAGAAAATTTCTGATTTCATCCTTGGTCATTTCGGACATTAGTATTATTAACTACGCAAAATTAATATAATTTATACCATAGAATATCGAAGCATTATTTCTGAACTACAAAATTGTGACAAATGGTTCTGGGTTCTTTCATTTTGGATCCGAATTGTTAACAATTGGATTCCCGACGGGCCCGTGATAAAATTAGTTCTCTGTGGCATGAACGTAGATAAATGCTAATTCGTTATCAGTGCGTGCCAGTCATCATTTCCTTGAGTTTCTGGACTCTTTTTTCAACTGGTGGATGAGTTGAGAAGAGGTTAGCGATGGAACTCCCTGATAAGGCAGGGATAATAAAGAATGCATTCATTTTCTGTACCTTTTGCAATTCGTTAGCTGGAATCTTGTTCATTCTTCCGCTTATTTTCATAAGTGCGTCTGCCAATTTATCTGGCCTTCCAGTCATTATTGCACCTCCTCTATCTGCTGAATATTCTCTATATCTGGAAATTGCCCTAATTATGAGAAAACTTACCACCCATGTTACTATTGCAACCAGTATTACAATTGCCGTTGCATTTCCACTACCACGATTTCTACTTTGGTAACCGCCAAAAAATCCAAATTGAGCGAGATACCATGCAACCGTAGAAAATACGCTAGCTAGTGTCAGAACCAGGACGTCTCGATTTCTAACGTGTGTCAATTCATGTCCTATTACTGCTTCGAGTTCTTCATCATCGAGCAGGCCCAGTATACCAGTTGTTACTGCTATTAGGGAGCTCCTGGGGCTTTTCCCTGTGGCAAAAGCATTAGGGACGGCTGAATTAACTACAGCTACTTTAGGTTTCGGAATACCATTTTTATTTACGAGGTTTTCAACAATATTATGTAGCTGTGGATATTCCTCTTTTGATACGATCTTGGCTCCAGAAGTCCAGAGTACTATCTTATCGGAGAAGTACCATTGCGCCATGATCATACCCCCTGCTATAAAGGCTAGAGGAATGTAACCTACCCCAAGATAATGTAGTATGCTCAAAAATACCACATATAGAATTCCTAAAATAATGAAGCTAAGGGTCATTCGAGCAGTGAGTCCTGAGTCTCTTTTCCAAGTGATAGACATTGAATGGTTTAGATATACTATGTACTATTCCTTAATTAAACTAATCTGTTTTATAGGCACAACTCTTCTAGGTCTATCCTAATGTTATCCTGATACATTCAAATTTGCCAAGGTTCCGCAATAATATTCAGTCATATCCCGACGGCTGAACACCAGCCAATTAAAACTTGAGTATCACAGATAATTATCATACAAAGGCAGATTATCGCACTATTATCAAGCTCGATTCATTTGAGATGCCTATATACTATCTTTTGTTATGTACTATTTTTAATATGTAAATTGTGCTAACTTGTTTCTCATAATACTATCTACATCTTCGGGTTTCAATTTACAGCGAATTACACCTGATGCGTCCACTATTTTGTTAACATACTTTGATTTATAGTTCTCTTCAACAATTTTGAATTTACCCCTCCCCTTATGTAATATCTTTGCTTCTATTTCTAATCCATCGATAAGGAGAACAGACCAGCAAGAGTATTTTTCCATTATTGTACTAGAATCTTCATTGTTATTGTTATATTGTATTGAATAACACTTATCAAAATGAATTGTATCATTATCAGTAATGATTTTTCTTTTGAAATAATTGATTATCCACATCACTTTATCACTTTTGTACCAATAATAAGTATTAAATTCGGAGCTCCCATTATTGATGGGGATGTGTTTGCCATATTCAAGTAAAAATCAAAATCAAAAAAGAGAGTGGAAGGCGAGACCGCCATTGAACATTACTTCCTATATTCCCTATGCAGCTTTTGGCAGGACCAATACCTGGCCAACCATGTTAGGTAAATGTACGTGGCAAATGTAGGTTATGGTTCCCGGATTGTTTGCCACAAATGATACTGTGTGTATTTGTCCTCTCATCAGTTCAAAGGTATCTACTCCTTGAATAGTAATGGCATGGTGTGCTCCTTGGACTCCTATGAAGTGCAGAGTGACTTTATCACCTTGGTTGACTACTATTTGGTCTGGCGAGAATGTGAACGATCTGAAGTCCCAAGCTCCGACTTTATTTGGTTCCGTTATTCTGAAACCTCCACCAACAGGAATTGTTGAATTTGCAGGAGGCTGCTCAGCTGGATGTAGGGGAGTGTTTTGAGGACATGTATCACATTTTATGCCAAGATTCAAGTTTGTGTTTCCATCAAGGTGTACTGTATTTATCCAGAATTCCTTGTTTGTCGATTGGTTTGGATTGACCATTTTGAATGTTGTCGTATTTTCTGCGAACGTCTTTTGTAGACTTTGGTCACTGGTTGCACTTATTACAGCTGTTACTGATAGTGCGACCATAAGGGTCGATGCTATCAGCCATTTTTGTTCTGACTTATTTTTTTGGTTATTCATTTTCGTACTGGCTGTTCCTTTTATTTTTGATATAAACGAAAAGACGAAGCTTAAGTTTGGAATCCAGCTCTGGAGTTCAGATGTGGATTTCGTAGATCTATATTTAAGTTCTAATGCCTATGCATAAGTTAAAGAATCTCAATGGAGAAGGAAATGGTAATCTAGTTAAATTGATACAATTTGAATATCACTTAATCGATGCCATTTTTTATTTTGCAGGTTTTACAATCCCAATTTACTTTATCTTGAAGTCAAGAAGTAAAAAGATTGAAGATGATATTCTTGTAAAACTAATGATGTTATTTGCTAGTTTTATGTTAATCCAATTCATTTATCATATTGCCGGAATGTTAAATCTGAAGCTACTCTCAAAAGGAATTCTCGAACCAATATCTGCAGTGGCTTTAACAATATTTGCAATTATCTATTACTTTTCAATAAAAAAAATGAAGAGAAAAGAGGAAGAGGCTAGTATCTAATTTGAATCTCGATTTAAATCCAGAATTAATTCCATCTCTGTCTATAATCACATCGATTCTTTTTTTAGTATCTTTGGCTTTCTTTGTGCTGTTATCAATTAAATCCAAGAGTATCAGGACTTTCCAATTTCAAATTTCATTATTCATAGGACTGTATGTTCTAGGAGAGATAATTGAGATCAAAGAGCTCGCTGCATTTTTATCCATACCTGAATCGTTAGGGTCACAAATACATGTTGGTGCAACAATTTTTCTGACCTTTATTATATGGATTCGATTTTATTATTCCGAAAAAGGTATCAAAAATCTTGTCGATAGCCCTGCTGATACTGATACTCAAAAATAAGATTTCATTTTTTGCTTTTATTCGATTGAAAGGAATTTTTTCATTACTTTTTTTAGTGCATTAATATTTTCTTCAGCTTCAACGATAATGGTACCATCTTGTTCGTACTTGACAGCTATTGACTGAAGGGTAGCATGAACCAAACTCGATTTCTTTCCATCTGGCGTAATTTCAATTCTATCAACCACAAGAAGTCCTTGCTTTAGAAGCCACTTTGTCTTCCTATATGCCGTGGTGTAAGGGATATTCTGTTCTCTCATGATTGAATTGACTGATTTCGACATGACCATAACTGCATTCAATATCTTTGTCATATCCTCGTCAGCCAATGCAGCAAGGATTGCCTTTTTCAGAGCTTGAGTCGTAATTATCATTATTGGCTCCCGAGTTCCATTTTAATTCATACTGTTCTAATTATTTATGTATTGATGGACCTTGTTACCAATGAAATTGTCATTACAGATGCAATCAAATTTGTTCATCAAAAGAAAGAAGAATTGTCGTGAAGTTAATGACAATAAGCTATAAACTGTCCCATACAAAATCCTTTGATATATTTTGAAAATCAATCTGCTACTCGCCAGTAATTTCTTGTTATGAATTCTACAAGGTTCCCAGCAGGATCTCGAAAATAAATTGATCTGGACTTGATATCATTTTCCCACGCCATTTCCTTTTCGATTTGTATATTATTTTTTTCTAGCAAATCCCTTGCTTCCTCATATTGGTCTAATTCGATTTCAAAGGCAACATGAACCATTGAAGGCGGAGTAAGTGCACCATGACTGGTTTCTTTTTCAACTGCAGTTACCCCGTGATTAAAAATAAGAAGCATATTTTTATCCGTCTTTAAAAAAACATGCCTGCCTTTCTGTTCAGAGACGAGCTCTAAACCCAATTTATCAACATAGAATTCTTTCATTTTTTCTAAATGAGATGAATATATTGACGTTTCAACAATCTTTCTGAATTTCATTGTGAGCTAATGAATATAACAGATCAAACAAAATAAAGTATCTGATAGTAAAATTAGTTCTCTTATGTGGAGGTTGGAAGCGTTATGATGATATAGCTGGTTCTTAATCTAGTAATTTAAATTCATCCTGGATCTTAATTTGGAAATCTACCGCAAGAGCAGTTTCATCAACTAATTGCTAAGTTAACTTTATCTTTTGTTAATGCTTACTCTTCAGTGTCAAATGGCAAAATCGATATTTACCCAAAAGGAAGTAGAATATCTAAAGTCTCAACGTCTTGCAAGAATAGCTTCAGCTGCAGCTTCTACACAACAAGAAGGATCCGTACAACCTGATGTTGTACCTGTTGGGTTTGATTTTGATGGTGAATATCTGTATGTAGGCGGGATGAACCTTCTTAAATCCACAAAATTTAGAAATGTTTTGAAAAATAACAAGGTTGCAATGGTGGTTGATGACTTGAAAAGTATCGATCCATGGGATCCAAGAGGTATAAGGATCTATGGCACTGCTGATATTGTTACTCGCCAAGGAGGTTATATGGAAAACACTGACCACCCCAATCTCCAATATATAAGGGTAAATCCCAAGAAGAAGTGGAGTTGGGGAGTTGAAGAACCTGTATTTGTACAAGGAAAGTTCAAGGTTAAAAAAGCAAGGGCAGAATAGTTATTAAAGATAAGTGAAGCCTCCATAGTTCGACTCGGATTATAAACTGGTAAAGCAATTAATGGATACAAGTTCCGATTGAATATTCAGTCATATCCTGACGGCCTCATTATATTTTAGTGTCGTTCTTGATGATGAAAAATATCAAATTTGTTAAGTTTATAAAAAATTCCGTTATGAATATACAAATTTAGATCTTGACTACGAAATATTTAGATACAACATAATAAAGAAATAATTTATGTCTTCAATAGCCCTAGGTTGTCTTAAATGCGGTTCTAGTTATGAAGTTATTCCACCGGATGGTGTCTATACTGAAGCTCATTCAAAACCTAATGATCCTCCTGGTGATTTTGTCGAAATGAAGAAAGAATGTTTTTCCTGTAAAAATAAAAATACAATTTATTGGTACAAGCCGGAAGCTAAACAATAATTTATTTTTCAGAATTGTTTTAGCATACGACTTTATTAAATTATGATAAATACATGGATATGGAAACTGAAATGTATTGAAAATATTCTGGACAAATTACACAATATCTAAATCATCCAAAATTAATGAAACAAATAAAATTGTATTTGGTTTTTGAAATCCTAATAATGGTCCACTTCAATATTCAATTGTATCCCACTTGAGTTGGATCCGAATTGTTAACAATTTGGTTCCCGACGGTAAGATGTGAATCCTTTTGTTATCTCACGCAGTCAACCCTATTTCCTTCCATTTGTTGTCGTTGTAGGATTCACAAGCTCTACTGTGTTGCGTTGCCTTTAACTGTGATTTGTCCCCTTATCTCTCCATCTGGATGATCACTTGTATGAATATTAACATATGTCTCATTAGTGCCCATCGCGGATTGCAGATCAGATAGAGCTTTTCCTTTCATGGAACCTTCAAAGTCAGAAGCAGTAAAGTTTCCTTCAATTGTAACTCCTCCCGGTGTTTTATTCTTCTCACCTGTTTTTAATAAATCAACTATTGGATCACCATTCTCGCCCTTTTTTCCTGTGTGTATGTGAGCGCCTGAAACATCTGTTATTCCAGTTATATTGATCTTAGATTTTATTGCATCATCCTTTACTTTGAATGTGGCTACACCTTCTGCTGTTGAATTTACGGGTGGGACTTCATTATTTGCATCGAGTTTTGCTCTAAATTTGTTTTGTGCATACGTAAAATTCGAGTATGTAGTTGCAAGGAGTAGCAACGATAACAGTGCACTGGCTAATATGACTAAATGTAGTGTTTTGTTGTAATGCATGAAGGAAGTGAATAATTAATCCCTTATAAAGGTTAATTGACTGTGCTAAAATGCACAAATTTGCCATCAATATATATATTATTTCCTTGCTTCATTTATTTTCCAACTATGAATTAGTGAAAACTTTAGCCTCGTCGAACAAGACTAATGCAACAATAGTTAGTAAAGTCAAAAAGCTAAATACAATGTAGCTGAATCGTACTACATGTAAGATTCGAATCCCCATGAACCCGTTCGAATAAATTTGAATAAAAACAAGTTGCAATTCCAATTCCTAAAAGAAAAACCTATATCAAAAACCTTGGAACTCTGTAATGTATATTATCTTTTCAGTTTTATTTGGAATGTTCATAACTTTTTAACTGTATTCTAGGAACAGGTGTATAGGCTGCAAAACAAGTAAAGCTAGAAAGTCTGGGATTGCAGGAACTCTTCTTGGTTTCTTGATAGGTGTGTGTCCAGCATGCTTTTCATTTATTGGATTTCTAGTTCCTCTTAGCGCCAGCATTTTCTTGACAACCTTTGCATCAATATTTATGACAGCTTCAATCATGATAATCTCATATTCTATTCTTAGAGTTGGTGGATTTAAGTCAATATCCATTAATAGAGAAATTGAATCGTAGATAGTAAATTAGTTCTAGTATGGCGGGTCTCAAAATCGTGTAAAATTTGGTGTTAGCTCATGTAATTATTTTTTATAACAAAAGACAAGATAAAGACGTACTGGTTCCTCATAACTTTCCATAATCTTTTTGATTTCAAAATAATCAGATAAAAATGACTTTATTTGTGGTTTGGTAAAAAATCTAATTTGAAAACCATTTATTTCATAAATATTACTACCTACTTTCTTGCCTTTATTGTATAGAACATCCTTATCACTTCGAACGGAAAAATAGAATAAACCATTATTTTTTAATACTCTACTAGAATCTATGAAAAGAGGCTTCAGTTCCTCATCTGTGAAAGACATATTATAAAACATGTGTGAATATATTGCATCAAAATAACTGTTACCAAATGGTAAATCTCGCCTTGCTTGAAAATGTTTTAAATATAAAGAAATTTTTTTTTCTCTTATTTTTTGATATATATTTTCTATTGCTACTTTAGAAGAATCTATTGCATGAACATCTAAACCGTTCGTTGCAAAAAATATTGTATCTCTTCCCTGACCACATCCTAGTTCTAATAATCTTTTCACTCTATATTTAATAAAATCCTCATAACATATCAGAGCAAAATTACTGGTCTCTTCTCCAAAAAAAGATGAATCATTCGAATAGACCTTGTCCCAAATTCCACTCACAATAAATATGTGTTTTTAATACTATTTGACTTTTGACAAGAATTAACTCAATTCTACAACTAACTAATTGAATTCCCAAATTTACGTCAAATTTGATTCACAAATGACCAGTCCCAAACCCGATGTTGTCCTTTATTTAGTCTGTTTCATAAATATACAATTAAGAAGATTATAATCAGAACAAAAAGCTAAATACGGTTTAGTTGAACCCTAATACATGAAGGGAACTAATCCCGACGCATCAGCACTTATAGTTTCTTAATTTGACTGGTGTGAAATTCCACATTGTTACCACCAAAGCTGATACAAAATTTATATTTTTCGAATCTGTTGTTTATGGGTTACATCTCTTTATAATAACCAAAGGTCAAGACTAAATATTGATTTTTGGTAACAAGCTTATAATTCATTCAATTTATGACATATCACGTAGTGTGGCTTGGTTGAATCTTGGGCACTGTCACTAATCTACCAAAATCCATTGAAAATCTAATTATTTGATTTTTCCAAGTATAATTAGGGAACAACAAAATCTAATTTACAGCAACTTAATATATTTGAGCCGTAAATAATAACTGGTGAGCTTTCAAAACATTTCAATGTGGAAGTTAGCACTAATTTTCATTGTTGCGGGAATAGTTATAATATTAGCGTTGTTGGGCTCATCTGCAAAAAATTTGTTTAGTGCAGCCATAACTGAGGATGTGCCTGTTAAGCTGAAGAAAGACAACAATTGTGTTGTCGAGCCGTCAGACAAGATACCAAGGGTGATCTCAAATTGCAATTATGCCATTGGAGATATCCTGTCGGTAACCTATAAGCCCAAGCAACCTGCAATTGAAAAATATGAGTTAAAGAATTCTTCGAACCCCTAATGAAGGAACAACTTTATGTTTTTTCACAGTTTTGTAGTTATTTAATTTATTTTAGTTTCGTTTAGCGTAGAGAAAATAATTCTAATATTATCAATCTATTGGTACTTCAATGAAAAACCAAGTACTACTATCAAGATTTAATCAGAAATCCAATTAAGATCTGAAATGAATATTTGGTTAGCTATTACTTCGAGTAACATTTGCTCCATCGTTAAAAACAGTAATATTTACTAGTAACCCTAATATTTACTAGTAACTCTAATGTTTTGGCATAGCGCTATGTAAAAAGTAAAAATAGCATCATATACTTCATCGAACAGTTCTATTTCTTAATTCTATTAAATGCGAATTTGAATTTGATTTTGTCGGGATCTTGGATAAAAATTGAATCTTTAATATCGACACTACCGTTTTCTAACTCTGCTAGGTTTATTTATTTCCTCCAAAACGACATCCCTAAATATTATTTTGATGATTCAATAATATGGAATCATCAAGTGGGATTGTTATAAAAAGACCTCCTGGTATAATTGCAGGTCTGACTGCGGCTTGGGCGATTTTTGGATTATTCCTAGCTTTAGATCAGGAAATGGGACTAGAGCCAGGTGCGTTGTTTCAGATGGTTGGAATTGGGTTTGGAATAGATACCTCTTACGCAGTATATATTGGATTTCTCTTGTATATGATAACTGCCGTTATTATAGGAATTATTTACAGTGGTATATCAATGAGGATTAAAGTATTGCATATTAATTCAGTATTAAAGGGAGTAGGAACGGGCATTCTGGCAGGAATAATTGTGTGGGGAGTTCTATTCTTGCCAATAAATTATGTAATCATGCAACCAACCTTACAAAAAATTCTTGTAGAATCAAATCCATCAACTTCACTATATGCGATGACAAAAAAACTTATTGAGCTTTCAAATACCATCTTTTGGGGTTCATTATCATTACATATAATATTTGGTGGAGTAATGGGATTTTGTGCAAGACTTGCTATAGCTGAAACAAGTATAATACATGATTAATTAGCGGATGAAGAAAAATAAGGTTAGTCGAAATCTACAGATTAAAAATGCGATAATATCAAACGGATTAGTTCTGATTTCAGCGTCAGTCCCTCTGGACTCATTTAATAGTCGAATTCGCCACTAATATGAATATCTAAATCTCAGATTCCGACAGAGGTTCCGAATGAATATTCAGTCATATCCCGACGGGCTCATTATATTTTAATGTTGATTTTGTAGTGGGAATCGAATTCTACAAAAATTCTATTTAGAGTCAAAAATGGTTCACAAATCACTGACCCTGTTATATTATATTGCTTCTAAATATTAGTAACTTAGCTCGACAGCATCCTTAAGTACTTGTTTTTAGTTTTTTCCACTGATAATAAGAACGAAAGATGGTAGAACAACTTCATTAAGACGAGCTCGAGGATTTAATCTTGTTGATAACAAACTTACATCAAGGAGGAAAAATAAACAAACCTAGACCTACAGCCCTTGTATGTTCTAGCTGTGGGAACAGCTGTATGGCTGATTCAATTTACTACAATAAATGTGGCCATAAAATATAGAGATTAACCGGAATAGGTTATTTAATTTTAAACTCAAATTAATCTTGTGAAAAATAAATGTTAGAGTCATCATATAATGAAATAATGTAATTGGCCATTGATTGCAGCATGAATACGATGACAGTGCTAATTCGATCTGTTTCCTATTCCTGGAGTACTTTATGAATAAACGAAATCGCGATTGATCCTTCGCCGACCGCGGACGCAACACGCTTGACGCTGCCACCTCGCACGTCACCCACCGCGAAAATCCCCGGCAAACTGGTTTCGAACAGGTACGGCGGACGGGCAAGGGGCCAGCGAGCTGCCATCAGATTTTCTGGCGACAGGTCAAAACCAGTCTTAATGAAGCCTTGAGTGTCTAGCGCCACGCAGCCGTCGAGCCAATGGGTATTCGGAGTAGCGCCGGTCATGACGAACACGTGCCTGATCTTGTGCTCTTCAGTCTGACCCGATTGATTGTTTCGCCACCGAACGGACTCGAGGTGATCGCCTCCTTCAAGCGCCAAGATCTCAGTGTGTGGCCGGAATAGTATCTTAGGAGTCTCTTCGATTCGGCGAATTAGGTAGCGCGACATGCTCTCAACCAAACCCGCAGACCTGACAAGCATGTATACGCGCTTCGTCATCTCAGCAAGAAACACGGCAGCCTGACCAGCTGCATTTCCTCCACCAACCACAATCACTTCTCCATCGCACAATTGTGCTTCCACAAATGTCGCACTGTAATAGACACCCGCACCTTCAAAACGCGACAAGTTTTCCCATTCTGGCTTCCGATACTCCGCCCCGGTTGCGATAACAACAGTTCGTGCCGGAATTCGATTCCCATTCTGAACTTCGACGACGTACGGTTTGTTGTTGCAAACGAGTCGCGTGGCCTTGATGATGCGCATCACCGCACCGAACTTTTGTGCCTGATTGTACGCTCGAGCTGCGAGCTCTTGACCCGAGATACCTGTGGGAAATCCCAAGTAATTTTCGATTCTTGAGCTTGAACCTGCCTGTCCACCAGGCGAGCTCGTTTCCAGCACCAGTACGTCAAGCCCTTCTGAGGAGCCATACACTGCCGCAGCCAGCCCCGAGGGACCCCCGCCAATGATGACTAGATCGCGCACTTGGATTTGGTCAATAGATTCGTTGAAGCCGAGGCAGTCCGCAATTTGTTGGTTACCGGGGTTGCGTAACACAATTGTGCCTCGGCAGATCACCACGGGTATCTCGTTGGTGGTGATACGGAAATTATCTAATAAGCCCTGTATATCAGGATCTTGTTCGAGGTCTAAGAAGGTGTAGGGATGTCCATTGCGCATCAGGAACTCTTTGATCCGAAGCGTACCAGATGAATGCGTTGACCCGATGAGCACTACGTCTCCCACGCCAGCCGCCACCAACTCAACCCTGCGTAGAATAAAAGCCCGCATAAGAATCTGGCCAAGCTCAGAATCGCTCTGCACCAAAGCTAACATCTGTTGCCGATCAACTTCGATCACCTTACCCTGCTTAGTAACACGCACGCGAAAGATGGTCCGCCGGCCTGAAAGCGTGCCGACCTCACCAGTGAACTGACCAGATCGATACACGGTGACAAGGGTCTCAACGGCGCCAGGTCCCGATGGGCGCACAACCTCTAGTTCGCCGGAGACAACCACAAAGAACGGTACGTTGATTTCTCCCTGCTCATAGAGCACTTCGCCACGCTGGATGGCATGCATTTTTCCGCGTGCTGTAATGCGGCCAATCTGCGCTGGTGTTAATTTTGGAAATATCTGCTCAACATGAGCTCTGGTTAGCGGAAGTCCCTTGCGTGTATCGTTCATAGGGAATTTTTCCGAACCATCAGCTTCAGAAATTTCCTTTTTATAAGAATTACCCGGCATTTAGTTATTCCATTAACAACACGAAAGTTAATGTACCTTTCTTGCGAAAATGTAGTAATTAGTTTAAGGTCTATAGGCCAAGACGAAAATGGCGTTAGGGATCGATTCACCAATAATTTTACTATTCTCCATTCTGTTATAGATCTGCTGTTCGTATATTTACTGGCTTGTTCGATGGGGGATTTGCCCTGGAATTCTCGTATTTGCGTACCGGTCCCATTGTTAAATACCATTTCGAGCACGTCGTATTCCCCGGTTCCTGACGGCTCGTGACCTAGGATTTTAATCAGCTCCATAGTATGAATTTTCATTCATTAACTTTCCATTTTCCCAGCAACGGTTATTGTTCAGTAAGAATCTTTCAAAATGTTATTATCTTTAGTGTACGACGAGAGATCAATACGGATTTTGGAGTCGGAGGACCGTATGTATGATGACCGCATGCATCATCCTCAGATACACCTCCTTTCTCCATGTCCGGAGGTAGTTGTTTTGTAATTCGTTAAGAGTAATATATTAAAACGTCAACTCCTTCTTTTTATGGATACCAAGCTTAGTAGTTCTTCTAATACCTAGAACATCGTTTTAGAACCGATAGCTCGTGGGTACCGATGTGCCTGTTTCAATTAAAATCTTTTTATGATGTGTCTAGAAATCTTGGCAACTTTGATTCACAAACTACTAACCCATTGAATAACTTTAATTCTTATCAGAACAAAAAATGACTATGATGCAAAAGGTAAATGATAGAAAAACATTTTCTAAAATACTTGTTGCCATACATGACCCAAGGAAATCGGCAGATAGAGCAGTAAATTATGCGATAAAAGTTGCTGAAGACTATGATGCAAGATTGGTAATTCTTTATATCATTCGAGGTGATGCTAATGTACACACTGTAAATCTTCAAAGCCACATAATTCAATTGAAGAGAGAGGCAGAAGCCTATTTTATTAAAATATCAGAAAAAATACATAAACACAGCAATAAGGAAAATATTATAAGAGTTAAAACAGAAATTATTGCATCAATTAGAATTGCTGATGCTATTGTAAGTTATGCCAAAGATAAACATATAGATTTAATTATAATCGGAACCAGAGGCAGGTCCAAACTTAAGAGTATAGTGCTTGGGAGCGTTGCATTGGATGTTGTGAGACATGCTCATTGTCCAGTATTAACGGTAAAGTAGATGATTTAAATTATCACTCAGTTAATTTGTTCTTATTACTAGGAAGATTCTATCAAGTTAATGTGATGGAACGGACCAAACTTTATGAGATTAACTCAATTTATCGAATGTCAGAGAATAGCAAATTCAATTATACTTATTTGACTGGAAAACTCAGTGCAACATTAGTAATTCCTATCGACATTGTTAAGAAACATGGATTAGACAATCCTTCAAATGTGGTTATAGAAGAAACCGAAAACGGGATTTTGCTAAGAAAAAGTAATTAAACAGAAGAAAAAGATAATACCAAGTTAGTAGGACCCTATTACATGCAGGGCAGTAATCCTACCGAAGTGGAACTAACTCTCTTATGTGACTATCGTTACTATAATGAATAATCAGATCGTTTATCATCTATTCCTTCTTCTTTCGAAATAGCCCATTACATGTTTAATTATATAGATAATTGCAAACGTTCCTCCGATAGATAAAGCAATCACAGAGATAAACCATACTGCAGCGCTGCTTTGCAAAACCATATCTTTCTTTACCAACCAGAAATTAAAACGTAACTTGTTGTTTATAAATTCAATCTATGGTTCGAGATTTCATTCTCTTGCTTGCTATGAAATACCCACAAAGATAGTAAAATATGACATGGATGCAATAAGATTAATTGGTTATTGTGATGAACATATAATGACTTTAGAAACGGTTGTCGAGTATTATTTCCTTTTAAAACTTAATATTTCATATTGGTTATATTTCTCCATGGAATTTAATCTGACAGCGAAGGATAAACACGCGCTTAAAAAAGTGGCGATAGATTTGCAGGATATGCTCAATACGAAAAAAGGTGAGGCCCCTGATTACGAATTCTCAATTGATCTTTCATTCTTTAAACAAGAAGGCAGAGGCCTTGATGCAATTCTCGAGTGGGTTGAAGATTTTAGGAAAAGAATGGATGATGCTGAGAAAAAACAATCTAAGGAGGAATTAGATTTAGAAGAAAAAGAACTCGTTAATGCTGGATGGATAGTGAGAGTAAGTTAAAAAATGGAAGCGTAATGAAAAATTCGAGAGTTACTTAAGTTATAACTCACGAAAAATACTTGCAATAATCTGAAATAATTGTACAAGTACAGTATAAAAAATTGTGATTATTATTAATTTTCCCATATTAGTCGCTTTTATGGTAACATTGGAATTTTATTAAACTGCTATTTAGAACAAGAATGGATCACAAACCACGGGTCCTATTTACCTGATCATATGAAATAATTAAGTAAAATTCCCTCTCGTTTTTTATTTTACTTCTTACTTCGCAATTACTAAATTACCGTCCTTATCTCTTAAATTTCCATCCTTATCTTTATACAAACCAGTTCCTTGAGGTCGACCACGTATCTTTTGTAATTCTTCCAATGTTTTTAAATCAGAATCACAAAATTGGTCCCAACTATATCCTGTTTGACGAGTACCGTAATGGCTATTATCTTTAGCAGGTGTTCTATAATATAGGTGATTACCGCCGGCTAACACTTCTATAAAGGTACCAGGACACTTCGCTATCAAATCTTCTATGAATTTCCTTCTCTCTTTTGCATTATTAGCTGGTAATTCGATATAATGTTCAAACGTCACACCTTGCACTTTATGTTTACCTATGGGTTTTCCAGTTTCTGGGTCATTTGGTGTATTATTATCATCATACTGGAATTTCATTTTTGGCTTCTTATAATATCCTTCAGAAAATTCAGCCTTAATTTCCTCACCAGTCCATTTAAATCCATAATAATATCCATTATAAAATAGACAGTCTTTCTTTATAGGTTTACCATCTTTACCAAATGTCTTAATCTGTTGTCTAGATATTGAATCAATTACTTTTCGGATTGGTCCTTTTTCTGGTTTAACTATGGAATCAAACTTCTTAAGTCTCTTTAATTGATTTATTTCAGAATGAGGAAAATCATGTGGATATTCTAACACCAGTTCTACTTTTCTAGCCGCTTCTTTCCAAGATTCTATAGTCTTATATTGGTGAGTATTTGTATAGTCAATGTTAATCCATTCTTTACTTTCCTCAGGCATATCTGTATACAAAATAAAGAACGCCATTTCTTAAATATATTTTGATTCTTACTATTTTTTCTATTCTATTCTATTTTATAATTATTATGCACTTTTTGGAGAACCAATAAATTATTAAACATAGAAAGAATAAAAGACCCGACAATCCGAAACCCCAACCGAATAATCTTTTGACGAATGTTGAGAATACTGATCCTTCGTTTCTACCACGACCCTCAAACACAGTATGGTTAGAATGAACATCAATTCTAATGGTAACGTATGAACTGTCTTGACTTATTACTTGGAATGGAATCTGTTTCAAAAGAGGATTCAAATAAGACATGATTTATTTATTATATTTCTTTGAAGTTTTAGGGTTCGATAATATAATAAAATAAAGAATCATAACTAGGAATAACTAAATAATTCTATTGTCCGAAGAATTTATTGATAATTTTTCTCGTCATTCAAAAGAATATTCTTCCTCAAGACCAACTTATCCTGATTTACTTTTTAAATTTTTATCTGCAATACCACCTCAAAAAGATCTTGCTTGGGATTGTGGAACCGGAAATGGACAGTCTGCTATAGGGTTATGCAAATATTTTAAGAAAGTAATTGCAAGTGATGCAAGCGAAAATCAAATTCGACATGGTTTTCAAAGAGAAAATATAGACTACAAGATATTTCCAGCTGAAAATCCAAACTTGGACAACGATTCCGTCGATCTTGTGACTGTTGCTCAAGCATTACATTGGTTTGATTTTGAAAAATTTTACATTAATGTAAAAAGAGTTGGCAAAAATGATGGAATTATAGCAGTGTGGTGTTATGATATGCACAAGATAAATCCACAGATAGATAGGATTAGTAACAGTCTGAGTGTAGATGGTGATATTCTTGGTAATTATTGGGCCAAAGAAACAAAATATGTTAAAGAAAAGTACAAAACAATTCCTTTTCCATTTAAGGAAATTTCTGTTCCAGTTTTTAAGACGACATTATACTGGAATTTGCGTCAACTATGGAATTTTATGAAAACTTGGTCTTCAGTAAAAAAGTATTATTCTGAAAATAAGCATGATCCGTTAGATCTCGTAAAGTCAGAGTTAAAAAGCTTGTGGGGAGGTGAGCTTGACAAAAAAGAAGTTACATGGAATATAAATATTCGTGTCGGATTCATAAAATCACATGTACAATATTATATCTTCTTTACCATAATAAGGATTTGAAAACAAAACTCTTTCATAATCTGATCTTTATTCCAGTAAAAATGAAAACAAAAAAAATAGGGAAGCGGCGATTTCAGTTTAACATTGCTTTGTATTAACTTTGTGCTATAGTTCTAGGTAACACCAATATTTGGCCAACCATGTTCGGCAGATGCACATGGCAGTAATAATTTATGGTTCCTGGGTTGTTAGCTACGAATGACACATTGTGTACTTTAAGATAGAGTTCAATGGTATCAAGGAGGGACGAAGATTAAGAACCATTTGTATCATATAAAATTTGATTTACGTAAATATCATAGAATGACTAAACCTCCTAACAAATAGATAAGTTTGAAAAGATAAAGCACATACTCAATTCATAAGACATATGGAAATCAAGTCATTAAAAATAGAACCTCCAACTGATGTTCAATTCATACTGGCACAGAGCCATTTCATAAAGACAGTTGAGGATGTTTCAGAATGTCTAGTGAACTGCGTTCCTGGAATTAAATTTGGATGTGGCTTTTGTGAGGCAAGCGGCTCATGTCTGGTAAGGCATGCAGGCAACGATGAAGTTCTCGAAAAAATGGCCGGTGAATATGCATACAGTATCTCTGCCGGACATAGTTTAGTAATTTTGTTAAAGAATGCATTCCCGATAAACGTACTAACAAGGTTAAAAGAAGTTCCTGAGATAGTAACTGTCTATTGTGCAACCGCTAATCCAGTTGAAATATTATTTATTGACACATTACAAGGTAGGGCAATAGTTGGTGTTGTTGATGGATTTAAACCAAAGGGCATAGAAACAACCAATGAGATAGATGAAAGAAAAAAATTTCTACGGAATATTGGTTACAAGTTTTGAACACATCATTGCTTACTCTGTTTTCGACAGTGGTTAATTATGTTCATGTAGACGGGATAAATATATGAAGGAAAAAAAATTGCCAGCATACTCTAGAGAACACTCGATCAGAGTGAGCATGGATCTTGTTGCGTGTACAGTTACAAACAAGAGTTTCCAATATCAGAATTATTTTTATCCATATAACTATCGTTATAACATGGGTTTAATCGAAAAAGCAAGCGTAAGTTAATTTATAATATGGGATGACCCATGAAACCTTATGTCTACGGTTACAGAATTTAGCGGATTTGACCAATATAGAAAAACTTGCTCAGTAATATTTGGTAATGCAACAGCATCACAATTGAAATATCTTGATGCTTCTATAGAACTGCAACAAACAGCTCTTACTTCGTGTGACGGCATTATCGCTAATCAATTAAATTGGCTTGAAAATTATTTCAGCAAAAATAAAGACAGCAGTTCGGTTATAGATGCATTTCTCAAAACTTAAACTGCTATAGTCAATATGTTCCTAAATTTTGTCTCTATGTCATACGACTTGACAACAGCAAATATACAATCCTATACTAAGAATCTACATTCTCTCAATGAATGTTTTTTCGGAATTAAGGAAGGCAGAGGGAAAATAGATGGCCTACCAGTTTCCGAGTCCTAGTCAAAAAGATCGGATTACTAAAATTTCTTTTGTACAAGAACACTGAAAATCAATTATGGTATGCTATAGATTGTTAGTATGTTAGTAAAAAGGTAACTAAGGAAGGAATGAAAGTTTTAGAAGAAAAAAGAACTCAGTGATGCTGGATGGATAGTGAGAGTAAGTTAAAAAATGGAAGCGTAATGGAAAATTCGGAGTTACCTAAATAGTAAAGATGTGAACTCAAGTATCAATATCCAATCAACTCTACTCTATCGTGATCTCCTTATCTCAGGCTTTTTCTTCTTGTCAAAAGTTATTTCTAGAAGACCATTGTTAAATGTGGATCTTGCTGTCTCGATATCTATATCAGGAGGTAGCTCAACTACACGTTTGTATTTTCTATCAGCCTTTCCAGCAATAATTTCAGCAGAACCATCATATGCATTTATTTTGATATCCTCCTTGGTTATGCCTGGTAATTCGACTACGACTTTAATTTCCTTATCAGATGTAACTATATCAGCCAGAGGTTCTCTTTCAGCTATTAATTCCGCTTTTCTGGTTCTCCCGCTAGTACCTAGTCCCGTTCTAGCAGAAGGCCTAACATTTCCAAACTCCTTCACATTTGGTCTACCATCAGGTCCTATCGTTACAGAGTAACCGTAGACAAGTGGTCCAATTTCCTTCACTTTGCCACCTTCTGGCGTTTCGTATTCTCTGACCAGTTCCTTTGGAGCCGATGATTGAATTTCTTGCAATTGTTCTTCAAACATTCTTTCCATTTCTTTCCTCATATCATCAAATTCCCCGAAATCTTTTTCAGGAAATGGTGCTCTCCAAGGATTTCTCATGAACCTAGTAAACCAATCAGATGGTTCAATTCCCCAAATACTCATTACCAAAAATATGAGGAAGAAAGTATTTAATTATTTTGCCAGAATAATATCTAATGTGAAAAAAATCTTCGAAATATGTTTTTAGTCGTAGTTTAAACTACAACTAGAGATTATGGATCCGAATTGTTAATAATATGGTTCCCGACGGGCTCATAAAATAACGTTTACTCTTATTTGCATCTAATAAAATTCTAGTTTTAGAAATTCTAATTGGTGGTCCGATTAAATATTCAGTTAATATTCTTCGGCTTGAATCCGAATTGTTAATAACGTGGCACTTGGTTTCAGTCAATACTATTTCGTAATATCATTTCGTTACTGTTTATATTCCCAACTCTCTGATTGCCTTTTTGAAATCGGGAAGACGTCTTAAAATTATTGATAATGCGGTTATCTTTTCAGTATCAGGTATGGGTTTTGCGTATCTTTGCCTATAATTGTCTGCAATCAAATCTAAGGCACTCACCATCACTGCACCGAGATAGAAATCTGATTTATTAGTTAAACCAAATTCAGTTGTATCTATATTTTCATTACCAAACAGTGAAAAAATAACAGGCGTCATTTCAATTGCCTTCTCAATATTTTCATTAATGATGTTAATTGAATCATCTTTATTTTCACCCATTAGCATTGAAGCTGGTATCCATCGTTTATATCTTTTAGAGTTTAATAACTTGTAAAAATTGGAGGTTTATACAAAGGATGATAAAGGTTACAAACTATACTCAATCAAATAATCTTTAGAAAAATGTAATTCTCGCGAAATGTTAAATCCTCTTCAACATGAAGGTTATGTACAGCATTGATGAACCTGTTCTGAAATGGCTAAATGAGATATAGAAGCAGATAGAAATTGGGTATTGGAACCTATTTTAAAAACCGATAGCGGCGTGGGTACCGACGGGCCAGTGTCAATCTTGTCTCTTTATTTGTCTGCACAGAAGATGAAAATGTTTGCCATCGCCATCAACATGTCTGCCTATGATATGATATTTTAATGGAATGTCCGGGTTGATTGTTATTTTTAGTATTAGTGCATATTAGTAGTAGCGTATATGATTGTACTGCAATTCACTGCAAGCAAAAAGAAATGAAATTGAACTGAATATATTCTTGGTTCATGTAACCATTCGGCACAATGCTGTAGACCCATCAACTGAAGAATTCAAGAGTACTAAAGCTGAAAACGGTAAATGAATTCAGGTCAAACTATCACAATATTTTTGGATATGTCATGATTAGGTAGTAAAGGAACGATCGGAAATATTAGGCTTGAAGCCAATTTCCTCTGCAGGGGTTTTAAGTCTGGTTACATCCCGCTTGAAGAATAAGTCTATAATCCAGTCCACTAAAACTCGCAATTTCTTTTCTACTGTAGGAAGATTAACTAGATAGTATGAGCGCCAAAACCACCAAGCTGCAAATCCATGAACCTTATGTCCAAGTATTACGCCAACACCATTTCTCTTTCCTATCAACGTCATAACCCCCTTTGTCTTGTAATCAAATGTTTCTTTATGATTTTCTTGAGCCTTAATTTTAGAGATCAAATTGATTGCAGCAACCTTTCCCTGTCTTAATGCGTGTTGGGCGGTTGGGGGATAAGGTTTTCCTGTATTAGGATCTGTGACACAGGCACAGTCGCCTAGGGCCATAATACTATCAGTATATCCAGCAACTTCAAGGTAATTGTTGGTCATTATTCTACCAGACTTGTCGTGTTCACAAGAAAGAGCGGATAGTAAGGTTTGAGGCTTTCCTCCTCCAGCCCATATTATTGTTTGGGTTGTGATAATAGTTCCTTGATCTAGTTTAACATTGTCTGAGGTGACCTCCACCACACGTGTGTTTACAAGCACTGCGAGTCCATTTTTTCTTATTTCCCGTAAAGCAAAGTCTGCTAGATCCTCAGTTACTTCGGGAAGTATCCTTCCCCCCGAATTTATGAGTATTATTCTTGCATAGGATTTTTGTAGATTGTGGTAAAAATATTTTATTGAATCTAGTATGAAGTCATTCAATTCGCCGACAATTTCAATGCCAGAAAAACCTCCGCCAACTACCACGAAAGTCAACAGTCTTTTCCTAAGGTCAATATCTTCATGTTCAATGTCGGCCTGTTCTAACATATTTATCACATGATTGCGTAAGACTATGGCATCGCCAAGGTTCTTTAGAGTAAAGGCTTGTTTAGCAGCCTCACTCACACCAAAGAAGTTTGTTTCACTTCCTAATGCTAAGACAAGGTAATCGTATTTCAGCATATGACTACGCCACTCGATAGGCTTTGTATGCTTTCCGATCCTATGGGTTATAACGACTTCCTTCTTCTCCAGATCAATTGACTCTATCTCTGTTTCATAAAATTTTGCTCTATTGCAAAAGGCTCTCAGCGGTGTTACTATATGTCTTGTCTCGATCATCCCTGATGATATTTCAGGAAGCATTGGTGTAAAGAGGAAAAAGTTGTCTCGACTTACCAGTGTTATGTCAATTCTAATATCGTTCTGAAATGTTTTTTGAAGCTGCCGTAAAACTTCTATTCCTGCGAATCCGCCTCCCAAAATTAAAATGCGTGTTAATTGAATTGGTTTTTCTCCGTGAATAAGTTCTACATGTTTTTGGTATGAATCGATCCTAGAAAAAGAAATATCACATTTTGTACACCTATATCGGCTGCCAAATTTAATTGATAAAGTAGATGACGTTACTCCTACAGTGATACCGAAAACAAGATGCATAATAATATAACTTACAATCACCAGTGGGAAGCTATATTGAGATAATGTTGTACCGTATTCATCATAGGTGTATTCATCATAGGATTCTGGCATCGTGTTAGTTAGAATACGGTTGATCTCTGGCTGCAGAATTAACAAGTAAACAGGTATGAAAAAAACAATTAGGATTACAGAACCGGCGAATAACCCATAAAGCAAGCCATTTGAAAGCTTACTTATATTCAGTATTCCAGTTTTATAGAGAAATACTCCGATAACAATGCCTATTGAAATAGCAGTTATTGTATGAATTGCTACTCCTGCAAAAGCTGCGTCAGAAGAGTAGACGCCTACGACATGTCCAAATGCTAACCATGTAACATAATAAGGCAAGCCCATTCCAACTTCAAAAGCAGTCGGAATAAGCATCGATACTGCTCCTAGCATTGCCCCTATGACAACAAAGAATACCTCGCGTTTAAGAGAAAAATCTACTCTTATTTCCGTAGTTTTCCTCTTCATTATTAATTACTTCTGGAGCTCCAGATGTCTGAATACACAAATAAAATGAATGTCAGAGACTTATTAACTTGACAGTTCCCTACATTGTGTCAGGTCAGGATGGTGGTTCTTAACAAGCTTTGCGTAGCCACATCAGCATCAAGTATATCCGCTACAAAACTTATTATATAATTTCTGGTCCACCAGCCAGGTCCAGCCAAAGGTTACGAAGAATTAGCTTGAGTTGTATGGGATTCATAGCATTTTTTGATCCAATTGAATTCTAAGCAACTGCTATCTGTATGTTATAGTATGTGTTCAAAGGCCAAGGTGATAAAGCGCTAGGTTCTTCCGGTAACATTTATGTTACCTATATTGGTAATAATCGTATTCAAAAGTTTTGTACAAGCCTACCATGTCCAGAAGGTACGACACAAGTCACCTTTGGAGCATGCCTTATTAGAACGGGGATTTGAAGGTTCGGCTAGCGGGCAGTTTGAGGGCCCAACTAGTGTAGCTATAACCTCTTCAGGAAACGTTCATGTGCTGATTCTAGTAATAATCGTATTCAAGTATTTTACTGGTGGACGAGCAACGCTGGAGGTACTGGTGGAGGTAATCAACCTGTTACTGCTACTAGGTAGAATGAAACCGCTTTATTTATTTAATTTAGTTTATCCAATTCTAAAGTTGTAAAATTTGTGCAAAGATGATTCCAACTCCATAAAGCCAAATTCTAACTAGTGTTCCGATTGATATTCAGTCATACTCCTTTGATTGGATCCGAATTGTTAACAATTTGTTCCCCGACGGTATTCGAAATTTATTCCCTAATTGCTCATAAGCTTTCGAAGGTCGCAGGAAACGAAAACGATATCAAACTAATATATGCGATACAAGACATTGCTTTAATGGTAATATTCAACATATCCGGAACGTGGAATAATGGTCATAACAGAAGTTTCAGAGGATTTGATCCTGATGATGATAAAGTCGAAGTACGCGCTAATGGTAACACTCCATGCATGATAGACGGTAACGGTAATTGTACGATTACTGGAGATAGGCGAAGAATTTATTGTCACTATAATAATTATAACGCTATACTTACCGTTACATTGATACCACACTTTGCAGGTACGAATGACAACTGTTCATTGAAAATGAGGTCAAGGCATAACGAACCAGGTATGACATGCAAAGGAGGTAGTCCGCTAGATGGTAATAGATTCGGTGGATATGGATTTGCCGTAAACAAAATCGGATGGGATGCAAAGAGAGAATCTACACACAACTGCCATGACCAGCACAAGTCAGATTCAATTCCAAAGAAAATACAAAATGAGAAAGCAGTAAAGTTACGGCAGACAGTTAAAGATGAAGGCGGAATGGTGCATCAAATAGGTGAGATTGACTATATGGATGGAAAGGGTCTTCATAAAGTAATGGACTTTTTCGATAATTCACCCGAACCCTGGATGGTAGATAGAAACCTGTATGAGGCAAAGTCATACTTTTGGGTAAGAAATAATGGTTCTGGCTCCATTACAATCAGAGATGTCAGCTTAGAAATTCTTCTATAATTTTGTATTTTTAAGGTTTAGTTTGTTATCCTAATAGGATTGATAAATATCCACTTTGCTTCATCAAAAGACATATCAATAACAATTTTATAATTTTGGAATTGTGCATCATTTGGTATGGTGAAATTAAAATCTGCACATTGTTGAATAGATAGAGTACCGCATTCATTATTTTCCAATTCTACACTTGGTATAGAATTCTTCGCAATTTCATCATCTTCCGCATCACTCTTAACTAGATAGATTTTGGTTAGCAAGGGACCTACACTCGTACCGCATTCATCGTTACTATCACATTCTAATTCTAGAGATGAGCCATTTACTTTTTTGTCTAATGTCATGTTCTTAACTGACTTGGCATCAAAATTTTTTTGGATTACTGTTTCATCTCCAAAGTCAATTGAAAAATCAGCGCCCAATCTGTATTCACGATTATCTGTACTGATTTTAGTTATTGGTATATTATCAAATGGAACAGTGGCAAATTTAGCAGCATCAACGTGAATTAGCTGCAAAGCAATAAAATTGATAATCAAGAACAAAATGGTGCTAAATAATAGAATATAGCCGTTTCTTGTTGTCATCCATGTATAATAAACAAGTAATTAAATAAATTTTGTCCATTATAATCAAATACTTAAGACCAAATGAAGTTTGTCGTCATTATGGAACCGCACTGTTAACAACACCAATCCCGACTGGCTCATAAAATAACGTTTCCTCTTATTCATATCTAATAAAATTCTAGTATTAGAAATTCTACTTATGGGCCACTTGAATATTCAGTCAAAATCCTTTTGGTTGATATTTAATTTTTATAACGTATTTTGAAACCGGTAACATATAATCGCCTATATATTACAATTTGCGTCCATATTATCCTTTGATTTGGTAACAATTATTTAAATCTTCCAAGATAAGGACCAAGTAGTTATGATTGGACAAAGGTGTGTTATCACCTATATTACCATCTTTTCACTCTATATGGAACACTTGGACTCTAGAATTTTGGGTGTCTGTGATAAAAACCTCACCAGTTTTGTTGTTTATGGCAATATCTTCAGGTTTGTTAAGTTCACCTAATGAAGAACCTTTAGAACCCCACATTGCTTTTAAAGTACCGATGCCGTCAAACTTTTGAATACGAGATTCCAATCTATCAATCACATAGACAAATCCTTTGGAATCAACGGCAATTCCAGGAATGCTCCCCGAAAATAGATCTTTTCCAGTGCCGTAAGAACCCCACGTTAAAATAAACGTACCATTCTTATCAAACTTCTGGACTCTTGAGTTTCCCATGTCCGTGATGTACATATAATCTTTAGAGTCAAAGGCAATGGCGTGAGGCCTAACAAATTGCTTGGCTCCTGATCCATATGCTCCCCATTTTTCCATAAAAGTTCCATTATTATTGAATTTTAAAACTTCAGATCCTCCCCTGTCTGAGGTAAACGTATCCATAGGAATCTACAGCCAATTGGTGAGGTCTTCTGTCGGCTCCTGCACCTCCAGTATAATTGAAATCCCATTTTGTAAGAAAAGTACCGTTATTGTCAAATTTCTGAACCCGGTGATTTGCAAGTTCTACCGTGTAGACAAAATTCCCTATTGGATCGACTGCAATATCATGTAATTGGTTGAATTGTCCATCCCTGCTACTTTTTGATCCCCATTTTTCAAGGAGCGTACCATTGGAAGAAAATTTCTCGACCCGATTGTTACCAGTATCTGTGGGACATATACATTACCAAATAGATCTATTGCAAGACTATGAGGAATCTTAAATTGGCCGTCACCTGTACCTTTTGATCCCCAACTTCTTTCAAAAGTATACTTCTCTGCTAGTTCTTTTTTTGGTCTTGTTGTTGTTGACCAAATGCCGTTATTCCCGTACCCTGGTGAAAGTTATCATAATAAGATGACAGATAAAAAAGGGAAAGAATAATCGGTCCCATCAGGAACCCAACAAATGGCTTGTTACTGGCAAGAAGTCTAAATTCGGCCATATCAAATGGTATTTGTCAGGCGTTTTAATCTAATAAATATTAGGTAATGATCGTTTTACGCTATCAAAAATAGCTACGCGTATAAATAAGTAGTTGTACAGCGCTTGACCCAGCTGACTCCAAAGCAGGACAAGCTCCTGGTGTTGATACTTGATTCAATCTCCTCGACGGATAGGAACAATGATTAGGCGCGTACTCGAACATGTGTAGTAAAAGGATGACGAAAATGTACATATTCAATAAGTTTCCCACAAGTCAAGTAGATTAAATTTAATATTAACGAAAAATTATATCTGAAAATAATGAATGATATTGAGCAAAAGATAAATAAAATCAATGGTCAACAGATAGCCGAAGAGATGGATGAGAAAGGATATATTTTGTTATCACAATTCTTGCCTGTAAAATACTGTAAAGAACTTATCGACAATTATGGTAATGAGGATCTTTATCGTAAGATTATTAATATGGAAAAATATCGTTTCGGTTTAGGAGAATATAAATATTTCAAGTATCCATTGCCCAATATCGCAAACAATTGGATGCGGCTGCTAAACCTAAAAAGACAATTTCCTAATGACTTTGAAACACTTCAAAAGATATGCCACGATAACAATCAAACTGAATGCACAGTTCTTATTCTACGATATGGCAAGGGAGGATTTAATACATTACATCAGGATTTATATGGAAATATTTTTTTCCCCATACAACTCGTACTCTTCCTGAACGAACCAGATGAAGACTATTCTGGAGGAGAATTTGTATTGACGCAGCAAAATCCTAGAGCACAATCAAAAGCCATAGTACTTAGACCACGTATTGGAGATATGCTCATTCTTACTACAAATTTCAGACCCATGAAAGGCAATAAAGGTTATTATCAAGTGCAAATGAGGCATGGTATAAGCGAGGTTCATGAGGGGGAACGACATACACTAGGAATTATTTTTCATGATGCCCTGCATTAGTAATCTGAATTTAACGGAAGTAACATTGAATTAATTAATTAATTAATTAATCCATTATAAATCAGAAAAAATTCAGACGCAAATCACCAGTGCGTTACAAAGATGGAAAATATCTGCTCTAACATAGATGATTCATTATTTTGCATTCATGTGACACAAGGATTAAGTATAAGATAATAAAAAGTATTTTTCTTATTGAAAGCCAAATAACTAATCTACTTAGTGAGGATGGTATAGCATATTACTACGGCAAGATCTTGACGTTTGATGATGCTAACGGATACTTCCATTCATTATTACAAAATATTCCATGGAAGAATGATGAAGTATTTGTATTAGGAAAACATATTGTTACCAAAAGAAAAACTGCCTGGTATGGCGATTCTAACTATGTGTATATTTATTCAAATACTATAAAGCAAGCATTACCATGGACTAGAGAACTTGTAAACATTAAACAAATTGTAGAGAATCTTTCGAATACAAAATTTAATTCCTGTTTATTGAACTTGTATCATGATGGCAATGAAGGTATGGGATGGCATAGCGATGATGAAAAATCAATTGAAGATAATAGCTCCATAGCTTCAGTAAGTTTTGGGGCGGAGCGGAAATTCTCCTTTAAGCATAAACAAAGTAACAAAACTATTTCAGTACTACTTGAACATGGTAGTTTACTGTTAATGAAGGACGCGACACAAAAAAACTGGCTACATAGTCTACCCAAATCTAGGAAAATCACTCGACCAAGAATAAATTTAACATTCCGAAGAATGGTCACCTAAATTCTCTTGTTCATTATAGTAAGACGAGAGGAGTAAAGTCCACTCTCCCACGGTAAGAAAATGAGCAGTATCTCAGGCTTTGAGAAGATTAATAATACAATTAATTTAAGAAATCATTTGATAGCAAATAGCGCTTAAATATTTAACATCTTTCCATTTGAATATTCCTGAAATTTGAACCTAAAAATTAAGTCAAAAATGGTTCACATACCAGTGACCCTGTTATATTATATTGCCCCTAAATATTAGTAACTTAGCTCGACAGAATTCTTAAGTACTTGTTTTTAGTTTTTTTTCCACTGATAATAAGAACGAAATTTGCTTTAACTGCTACACCGAATTTCATCCAACACTTTCAAAGCCTTTATGCCCAAATTGCCTTTTTTGTTATTGGTGTAGAGATTTTACATGTTTTCATCATGACGTAAATAGTAGTCGACAGAAGAGACAATAATGATCCTATGAATGGGATTCAAATACGAAAACCAGAAACCGTGAATAAAAATTGACATATCTAATAGACGTAAGACATCCATCTTGTTCGTACAGCAGTAACATCTGAGTTTATTTATCTTCACCTAATAGGAGATATGAGTATAAATGAAAAAGAGTTTGGTAAAATACAAAAAGCTAGGGTTTGAAGAGATAGAGAAATGGGTTGATAAAATAAAGCAAGTAAAGCAACATGAAAAAGATGCCAAGGTTGGAATAGTGGCAGAAGCAAACAAGACCTACGGAGCTTTTGGCCCCGGAACTGTGAATTTGTTTATGCAGTGTTTAAGTTACCATATTTTTCATTGAAAACCAGTTCACGAAGAGATAAACGATTCTTTCCACCGCCTGTCAGCTTTCTTAGTGGATATCCAAATCCAATTATTGCAGTAACATTCAACTCTGGGGGAATTTCAAAGTCCTTTCGGAATTTATCTTCCTTTATTCCCGTAAATATGCCTGAAGCTACTCCATAATTCCATGCGGTAAGTTGCATGTTCTGTAGAACTCGTCCCGCATCAATCATGTGAAAATCATATTTTGGATTTGTTAGAATTATTATTGCAAAATTACAATTTACAACCCAATCTCCACTCGTGCTATCGTCCGCAAGCTTCTTTATATTCTCTTTATCCTCAGCTACAACAAACCTCCAGTGCTGTGTGTTAAGACCAGTTCCTGTTAATCTAGCAGCTTCAAGGACCTTTAATTTTATTTCCTGTGATACATCTCCGCTGCTGAATTCTCTAATATCTAGCTTGGTCCTTATAGATTCAAAAGTGTCCATATGTTCTTATTTCTTCTAAACGTCTTAAAGCTTTAAAATCGATATTAAAACGATTTTTCATTATTTCAAAATCCAATGATAGATGGATTCAGTATTAAGTCATAATATATTGTGACTAATCGGTTTACTGAACTGCTATAATACATTAATAGATATTAATGGTTGTAATAATGCATGATCCGAAAACTTCAAGCTGATAGGGCAAATAAGACAGTGGCATTGGAAATGAGCGAGAATGATCTCAGTAATATAATAGAGTCAATCGACAAAATGGTAGACAGACAACAAAGAATACTATTAGAAAACCTTCCATCCGACGACCAACTAAGAGTAAAATTAGATAGCTACAAAGCATTAAAGGAAGATCTTAGGAAGATTTGGGAAACGCTAGTTTGATGTTTGCAACTGAGCAAAAAGTCATGTTACACTTGCATCATGGGGAGAGTTGATTATAGGACCGTGTTTTTCAATTACAATATATTTAATACTATTGCTGTAAACAATAACGACATTTCTAATTAGAAAAGATTAGCATTTTTCTAATAAAATAATATTTGATTTTTATAGATTTTTGTCTAGACTAAATTTTCAGTATATCCATGAACAATTAGCCTCTCAATCTATCTTGATTAAACTCAGGACTTCCATATTCACTGATCTTTGGCTTTCTCCCGTGGACATTTTTATGAATACGGAAACGCTCTTTTTCTTCGAATTGTGAACCACAAATCTTACATTTAAAGGTCAACTTGACTTATTAACTTCAAACTTTTAGAAAAGAATTTCTAATCCAAAATTAATTGTAGGAGTTCTTGGTCAATTCTACCCGTCCTACATATCTTAGAGTTATTTGCACTACCATCCATTCAGACATTCTTTAGGAATAAGTAAATCGGAAGCTAGCCAAACATTTATATACATATTATTAGCCTCCTAATTATTAGTAGGTATTTGCAATGCAGTCTTACGACTTTAAAAATAGTATTGGTTTTATAGTTAATCGAACTGCCAAGGTGTTCGTAAAGGCTCTTGATTCTGAACTACGTGAAAAAGTAGGAGTAACCTTTGGTCAATGGAAAGTCGTTGTAATGTTGTCTATGCAAGATGGTATTACCCAAAAGGAAATTGCTAGTAGACTAGGGCTCGAAGCCGCAACTCTTATCCCAATTATCGATAAAATGGAAAAAGAAGGCTTAGTAGTAAGGCAGGTGGATCAAGCTGATA
>VBPX01000110.1:0-3223 GCA_005877075.1 Nitrososphaerota archaeon
CCATCTAAGATGCTTACTTTTTCATGAGAAAAATAAAGAAGCAACCAAACGCCCCTAGATGCAGAGATACCAGAAACATTATCATAAAAAACCACATTGCTTTCCGTTCTTATTCCAATGTTTGATAGCAGTAGTCTTGTTTGTCTGTTAAACTCATTGATACCTCTCTTGGTAGTATCAAACCAGTGCAACTGAAAAAGATCAATGTTTATAGCTCCCGGCACATGACCCTTCTTATATTCTGAAAAAGTTCTTGCATCAATCACGATGGTATTATCTTGTTTTTTGATTAATTTGTAAAGGTCTTGTGAGGAAATTAATAGATCCAATAGTAGAGGCATAGATAGAAGCGTGATATATAATGTTCGTATTAATAACAATCATCTACTTTTGTGTGACGACAAATCACCTCTATTTGAAACCTGCGCTTATTTTAAATTTCTTTGTATGGTATCAATAACTTGTTTATCTGTAACCTGATCAAAATTCTGATAATATTGCTCAATAGATAGAAAGTTTCTGTTTTGAGGACTAGTAATGACTTCAATTTGATCAATATCTTCATTTTTGAGAGCATTAATAGTTCCTTTTGGCGATATCGGTATAGCAATTATGAGCTTCCGCGGATTTTTATTTGTCTTTATATACCTAGCCGCAACAATCAGCGTGGCTCCTGTCGCAGCTCCATCATCTCCCAAAATTACAGTTTTTCCGCTCAAATCATTTTGATTCCAATTGAACGTTTTACCCGAGTATAACTGTGTCCTACGTCTTATTTCTTCTAATTGGTCTAATTTTTCTTTTTTAATGTATTCAGGCGATATATCAAGCTCCTTGACTAATGTTTCATTGAGGTATGTTGTTCCGTCTTCCATTAGTGCCCCTATTGCAAGCTCTTGGTTATTTGGTGCATGAAGCTTTCTTGGGATGATTATACCAAAATCACATGATAACTTGTTTGCAATTGTCCAGCCTATTATCACTCCACCTCTAGGAATTCCCAAGACAAGGGAGTTGTTTCTTTCTTTCTTATTGATTAAATTCTCCAGTGACTCGCCGAGGATGTTTCCTGCATCTTCCCTGTCCTTAAATTTCAACTGAAATCTGTCAATTATGCGATTGAATATCATGATATATCAATCTCAGTACTTCAAATTGCTTCGAATATTAAGGCATTTATTAGTAAGCAGGGATTACGAGGTTACTTAGTTCGGCTGATTAGGTCATACTACTAAATGAGACCGGCTTTGACCTTTAGAGATTCATAATTTTCAATATGATGTGTTATACATCAAGCAACTTGTATGTACTGAATACCGCAGACGACTGTCGCTCATATAACAATACAATGCCAATGATTGATAAACTTAAACCCATACCAAAAAAAATGGTCTAGTCTCTGCACGTTATTATGAAAATAGATTGGGAACAGTCAATAATAATAGCATTGATGTTTATCTTGACATAAAGTGATAAATTTTGTTAAAAGAAAAAAATAACAAAATACAATTTGGTCTAACTATCCCCCAAGGTTGGCGGGGAGGCGATCTACCTTTAGAGCAAGAAAACAATCCAGTTAAGCAGTTTGCGTTTTCAAAAGAGATAGCCATAACAGCTGATAATCTTGGTTTTGATTCTATATATGCATATGATCATCTCATTCCTTTCTTTAAAGATGATACAGAAAAGAACATTTTTGAATGTTTTACTTTATTATCTGCAGCTGCTACGATAACAAATAAAATAAAAATAGGTCAGATAGTAACATGTAACTCCTATCGTAATCCTGCACTTTTGGCAAAGATGCTTTCAACATTAGATGTAATTAGTAATGGCAGGATTGAATTGGGAATAGGAGCAGGATGGTATGAAAAGGAATATGTTGCATACGGATATGATTTTTCTACTCATATAACAAGAATCAGACAATTAGACGAGTCTATAAGCATAATCAAAGAATTGTGGACAAGGAGAAGTGCTTCTTTTTCCGGTCGGTATTATATGCTTAAAGATGCCATATGCAATCCCAAACCGATTCAGAAACCTCATCCGATAATAATGGTTGGTGGCTCGGGGGAGAAGTATCTTCTCAAGGTCGTTGCAAAGCATGCTGATAGATATAACAACTTCTTTGGCAGTCCCAATGAACTGAAAAAAAAGATTGCTGTATTAAAGGAACACTGTAACACTTTCAGGAGAGATTACAAACAAATTCAACACTCTGTAGTGTTACCATGTATAATTACAGAGTCAGAAGTAGATGTAAATCAAATCCTAGATAGATATAAAAGAAACTACAAGACTACAAAGCAATACCTAAATTATCTTGTTGGCGGTATTACTGTAGGAATCCCTGAAAAGATAATAAAAGGACTAAATGAATACGTTGAGCTTGGAATAACTCACTTTATAATACATTTTATAGGTTTAAATGATTCGGTCCTAAAACTGTTTAGATCAAAGGTAGTCAATAAGTTATAGTACTAGCTAAAGGTAACAATCACTTTATAGTGATTTAAACTAGGATACTAGTGGAATCCATTGTAATATATCCTTTTTAAGAGAGTGCTCAAACATTCGTTAAATAAAGGAAATAACTTGGCTTTTATAAAAATTTCAAGAACCAATTTCCAGCAATATCAGCAACCTTTTCTATTTTTCCTTCCTCTTCAAACAAATGTGAAGCCCCGTCTATAATCTCCATTTTCGATTTTGTAAGAGGATTAAACTCACTCATAGTTTTCTTGTTTACTTTTATAATCTGATCATCTTTACTTCCAACTATGAAAAGAGATGGAACGTTCATATGTTTTAAAATATTGGTATCCGCAATAAGATCTGTTCTACCTCCTCTCGAGACAATAGCTTTTATACTGTTGTCATATACTCCGTCTTCAATTATTTTCGATAATTTAGATGCAGCCAGAAATGTCGCTGGAGCACCGGTACTTGATCCAAAATATCCAATATTTTTTACAGGTAACGACATATTATTACCTAACCATTTGGTAATTGTTACTAATCTTTGGGTAAGGAGTTCAATGTTAAATTTATTCAATACAAGACCTGGAATTTTATCTTCAATTTTTTGTACTCTCAAATCCATTTCATTCTCCTCGTAAGTTAATAGATCAATGGGTAAAGTCGATAAACCCATTCTATTAAAGATCGAAGCAATTTTCTTATTTCTCGGACTCTCCTTACTACTCCCACTACCATGAGC
>VBPX01000110.1:3250-5544 GCA_005877075.1 Nitrososphaerota archaeon
TCAGGAGAGGATTCGTTAAGCGAAAATCTGACAACTTTTTCTATCAAGAGCTTATCCTACTCACTTGTCAAAAATATGTTTTATTACTAGCCTCATATTATTACTGAATTATTGGATATCTGAAAAATTATCTTAGCGACAGAATTAGGCTTAATCTTAATTGTCAGATATCATAAAAATTAAAATCTAATTGCCTATGACTTAAAACAATATTATTTCCTTATTTCTCTTTTGACGGTTGAAAATTTAATCTCCAAACCTCGTTTTTGCTCAAAATCAAATTCATATTTTTCATCTAAATTCAATGGCATCAATGCAACATCTTTGCTAAGGCAAATAGGACATTGATAACTTTTTATCTTCCTAAAAATAGTTGCTGTCCAATAACATGACTCACAGAGGGCAAACATGCGATTCTGATAATCATACCTTTTCTCTAAAATTAATTCATACATGTGTAAAAATAAAGAAGAGGAGGGTTTAACTGTTTGCATGTGTAATTCCGTAGATCATATAGTATTACTGGACATATAGAAAATATAGATAATCATTATTTCGATTTAGTAATAATATGAACAACAAAGATGGATTTATTAATGATATTACTACAATTATAGTGCTATTGGATTTGTTTATAGCCAATTCAATTTCATTACATATAATATCAAAGTACGTATAGATTATGTTGATGAATATAGACACACGTTGACTATAATAAAAACATGGTAAATCATTAAGAACTAACTTTATTGTATGCGATCTATGTTAATAAGCAGAATACTCATAGGAATTAGTGCAGCTATGCTATTGGCAACATCTACGTTATTAACAGGTTTTGTTTATGCACAAGGTAAGGTAACAATCAATGGAGCAGGAGCAACTTTTCCATTTCCATTAATTGATACTTGGAGAGTAGAATATAAGAAAATACATCCAGAAGTGGATATCAATTATCAGTCTATTGGAAGTGGTGGAGGTGTCAAGCAATTTACGGCAAAAACAGTTGATTTTGGTGCATCCGATGCTCCACTGACTCAAAATGAAAGTCAGAAGGTGCCAGGAGCAGTCCATATTCCAGAAACTATTGGTTCCGTTGTCGTAGCCTATAATATCCCAAGTATTCCCGATAAGGGACTAAAACTAACAGGTGAAGTTTTAGCAGACATATTTTTGGGCAAGATTACCAAATGGAATGATCCCAAGATCCAAGATCTAAATAAAGACAAGACTCTACCTGGAGATGACATTGTAGTTGTACATAGATCAGATGGTTCAGGTACTACCTTTGTTTGGACTGATTATTTATCAAGTGTAAGTCCTACATGGAAGCAACAATTAGGTAAAGGAAAATCAGTTGAATGGCCAGTTGGAATCGGTGCGCCTGGAAATGAAGGTGTAGCAAATGCAATCAAAGGAACGCCAAACACCATCGGATATATCGAATTGAGCTATGCTTTGACCACTAAGGAACCATTTGCATTTATCCAAAATAAGGAGGGTAATTTTGTTGAAGCCTCCCTTAATTCTACAATGGCCGCAGTGCAGAGCCATGTAGAATCACTACCAAAAGGTGATGGAGTCTGGACTGATGTTACCCTTGTAAATGCAGCAGGTGCCGATTCATATCCTATAGTCAGCTTTTCATATCTCCTCTTAAACAAGGAGTTAAGTACTAATCCAAGCCTCGACGAAGTAAAAGCAAAGGCATTGGTTGATTTCATATCATGGGCAATAACGGATGGTCAGAAAATAGGTGAGAGTTTAAACTATGTTCCACTGCCAGATGGTTTAGTAAAGCTAGACCAAGATACACTGAAATCTCTGACATTCAAGGATCAACCAATAACATAGTAGTGGCAATGAAAAACTCTCCTCTTTATTTTTTACCTGTTGATTTTTTATATTCTAATATAAGGAATAAAAAGAGTAACAATAATAATAGTTTGTATATATTAAGGATCTTTGGTTGACAAATAGGCAGGTGTTCTGATATTACTGCATTAGGTTCCAAACATAGACGATACTTGTCTGCGCTTTTTATAGTAAGAAACAAGAGACATGATAAGATGTTTTCATACCTTGTAGTTGGAGCAGCGGCTTATACGTTACTTATGGTAGGACTTGTCACTTTTTCTGTAACCAAAGGGTCTTTAGATATTTTTTCGCTAGAAGGTGTTCGCTTTATTACTCAATCAGATTGGAATGCAGTTGAAGGACGTGAATCGTTTGGTGCCTTCCCCTACATTATTGGTACACTTCTTAGTTCTGCTATAGCAATGGCCATAGGTGTTCCA
>VBPX01000063.1 GCA_005877075.1 Nitrososphaerota archaeon
TAATCAGACAGCTTTGGTTAGTTTTTGTGGACTGAACTTAAAGAAACATAGATCTATCTTTGACAAAATGGAACTTAATGGGTTAATCATAAAAACGGAAAAACCTCTAGGAAAAAGAACGGTAACTCTCTACAGTGCGACGCAGAAAGGATTGGAATTTTGCAGGACTATTATAGAACCATATGAAAATCTTTTCCCGAGGTCATCTGATGTTTATGCAAATGATACTGTCTGACGTAATAGATCTATTCAAGTACTTTTAGAAGATTAATAGTTAATCTTCAGAATCTTCTGTGAATCCGAATTCAGAAGCAATGTTCCTATGAATTTCTTCTTTATTAGCAAGATACTTAATGTACCGTTTATTCCATGCATTAATCATACGAAATTGCCGTAATCCAGCAACAATCCACACTGAAGAGATCGAGATAACCGATCCGAGTAATATTATCAATACAAATCCAAAATCATCCTCTTTTTCCAGAATGGTAAAAAATGAGGAATGACTTATCAAAAACAAAGAAAGACCTATTGCGAGAGGTGCCAATATCAAAGCAGAAACAGATACACCTTTGAGGACTGTCCTAATTTTAGATATTTGATCAATAAAGCCATCTATAAGATTTAGAATATCAGTATTAGTTGTTGTCATATCTCCTTTATCACCATGAGACGTTTCCATAATCACCACTACTACTACGAACTATATTATTTAGATTCTGGTTGAGTATGTTAATGTTAAGAAAATCCTTATCACGAGAATTGGTCATTTCTTCGATCTTTAACATAATGAATATCACTCTTGGTTAATTGCCATCATTGTCACTGTCTCATTCGATGGACTATCAATATTTATATCTAGGGTTTTTACCAGGAAAAAGTTCCCACTTACAATATTCCCGTAATTTGATAGATAACTTTTTTTAAAATGCATAGCTCTATCAAATAATCCTTACTGTGGACTTAAGCAGCCTCAAATTCACTTTCACTTGATATATTAAGTTATATCGGTTAATTAACTTGAATTAACATAGTTCAATAAGGATGATCCCGTACTCATCAAATAATGTGATTGGGAAACTTTTCATATTCATGCCCACCGAATGGAGTATCAACGCCCAATACTAAGTGACCTTTATGTAAAGATGCTATTAGAAGTGCAAATAATAAATTATCCAAAGATGTATCAATTGAAGTATCTCTCCAATTAATGAATCGAAACAATAGTAAAATGATTATGGTCGTTAACGAAGACGATATACTTCAGGGTGTTGTCTACAAATACAAGTTATTTGAATTTCCCGAGGAATATTGTAAGTCCGTTAAATTGGAGAGCATTATGATAAAGGATCCCTTTTTCGCATACAAGTCAGACTCGCTTTACAACGCATTGGTTAGACTTTCATCAAACGATCTTCAGGAAATGCCAGTTTTATCAAATGAGGACAACAAAGTTATTGGAATTATAACGATCTCAGATTTAGTAAAACTGTATGACAAAGAGGTAGAAAGAATAACAAAAGTAATGAATAGATACAATCAAAATATTAACATCGATACCAGTAATAGTAATCATTTAAGAAGCAAACCTACTAATACAAAAAAATAGCACTACAATTCTCATCTTCTCTATTGAAATGTATAAATTTAAAGTAGTAAAAGTTGATAATGAAATTTATCTTCTGCTGGATAATACTATAAACTTATTGCGCATGGTAATGAATATGAAAGTACTTTTCACATATCTATTGATACTAGGGTATATCATCAGTTATTATTAAAATCAATCAATTTGTACTTTTGATGGTGCTTCCATAATTTTTGGTTGTGGTGATGACACAGTTTTGCAGGGATCACCCTTAATTTGATGAAGTAATTTTATATCATTGTCCACAAGATCCCTAACTGATCTGTTGACATATTGTGAATTAGAGAATTGAATTACGTTATTTTCCATATCTTCAGCGGTCCAACCTCTACTCCCATCCCATAAATGCAAATGGCGGTAAGGAAAATCCGAGCTCGGTGAAAAAATCATCATGTTTCCTGCAACATGTTGTATATTATCTTGTCCTCCAGTAATGATAAAAGATGCTACCTTATTTTTGACAAGTACACGATCGTGTAATGTAGTCTGATTTTGTACACAATTAAGACGTTCAGTCATTTTATAGTATAATGAAGATGCACTTCCCCCATCTTATCGGAGTAGAAATTATAACAATATCAGCCCATAGTATCATCTTTCTATAAACTTCATTCATACCATCATTTTCATCCATCTCTGAGATTGAACATGGCCATGTACATGCTTGCTCGTTAATGCTATAATAGCCCTCACAGTGTCTGAATTCAAGGTCTCTAAGTTTTAATAATACTGTAGATGCATTGTATTTTTCCTTTGCATAAATTAGGGCTTTATTTAATGACAAGTCAGAGGTAGAATCTCTTTCTAAATTATTGTTCATATTAGTAGTAGATATACCTAAAATATTTAGTGATGTGGGTGTCGTTTCGTATTCAAGTTTTATTAGATCGTTTAATGGACCATCATATTTCTTGTTTGATGAATATGCAATGGGTTTATCCGAAACAAAGATTTTTCCATTCATAGTTTGAACTTCATAAACAGATTGTTGTTCTTCATATCCTGGAGGAGCCTTCCCAGTCACAATATTGTATTCCCATCCATGCCAAGGACAAGTAATATAGTAACCATCATATTTTCTTTGTATCTTTCCTTTTGCCAATGGTCCACCCTTATGTAAACAACTGTTTCTCAAAGCAGTAATCTTATTGTCCATTTTAAATAATGCAATATCTTTACCCTTTACAGAAATCATCTTGCACGATCCAATTGATTAAGTCTTCTTCATTTATGGTCTCTATAAAATCCATGTTAATTATTATTGGTTCAACTTATTATACTGTGCCTATATACTGTGCCTACAATTCAAATCTAATTACCCTACTTAATAGCTTCGATATCTCATACGTAGAACTTATTTAATTTGGCTCCAATTAGGATGAGCTTAAGATAGTTCTCATTTATTTTCTGTAGCAAAGTTTGAGGAGTTTCACATTATCTGAATGATATATTTTTATTACGATTGGAATTGTAGATTAATATTTAATGTTCACTGGTATCATAGAAGGTACTGGAATTATCAAATCAACTGTCAAAATAACAGATACGAAAAGGAATGCTGATAGTAGGATAGGGATAGATCTAGGGAAATTAAACAGAGGTTCGCAAGTAGGTGATAGTGTAAGTGTCAATGGAGCATGTCTCACAATAACAAGGATTATGAAAAACATAGCTTATTTTGAAGTTGTAAAAGAAACTATAAAGCGAACCTCTCTAGGCATGTTACAAATTGGAGATTATGTTAATTTAGAGAGAAGTCTAAGGCTAAATGATAGAATTGAAGGACATATTGTTCTTGGTCATATTGATGGCGTAGGAAGAATCGAAGATATTGTGAAAAATCCCTCTGGGACTAAGTTATTGATTAAGGTAAATAAAGAGATTGCAAAATTTTTGGTATCAAAGGGATCTGTAGCAGTAGATGGCATAAGTTTTACCGTTGTTGATATATCGAAGAACAATTTTTCTATAGCCCTTGTACCACATACACTTTCTATTACTACATTTAAAAGTAAATCGAAAGGTGATAAAGTTAATATTGAGGTGGACATTCTAAGCAAATATGTTGCAAAATTTTTACCACGATAATAGTAATTACCAAAAACTCAGTAAACTATATAATTGTAGCTAGTACTTTGAACTCTGTGTCGTCGGTTGATGATGCTACAAGAGCCCTTCGAGAAGGGAATTTTATCATGATTCATGATAGCGAATCCAGAGAAAACGAAGTTGATATGGTAAAGGCTGCCCAATACATTAAACCTCAAGATATAGCAATAATGCGAAAGGATGCCGGTGGATTGATCTGTCTAGCTATATCTGCTGAAATTGCCGCAAAATTGAATTTGACATTTATGCATGATCTATTACATCTTGCTTCCAAAAAAAACTCTTCGTTATCAAAAATCATCAGTTCATCAGCTCCCTATGGGGACCGACCTTCATTTTCAATTACTATAAACCACGTTGATACTTTTACAGGCATAACGGATGTAGATAGAGCGCTCACAATTACGAAAATGTCCGACATATGCTCTGATATGAATAATTATGGAAAATCTGATTTTTCTGAAAAATTTCGGTCACCCGGTCACGTACCACTATTAATTGCTGCAAAGAATTTACTGAAAGACAGATCAGGGCATACTGAACTATCTGTGCAACTAATGAAACTGGCAGATTTAATCCCCACAGTAGTAATTTGCGAAATGCTCGATTCTGACACAGGTGGGTCTTTAAGGGTTGGCAAGGCAATAGAATACTCTACCAGATTCAACATTCCATTAGTCGAATCACTTCAAATAAAAGAAACAAGTGTGAACTGAGTAATTTGAAAACAATAAGATTAGCAATAGTGGTAGCTGAATTCAATCAAGAAATTACTTATAAAATGCTTGATAAAGCCAAAGACCATGCAAAAAATTTTAACATGGATGTAAAAATTATTTCCTATGTACCAGGAACATTTGATATGCCTTTGATTGTTGAAAACCTTCTTAGAAATAAACAGATAGATGCGATTGTTACTCTAGGTGCAGTTATAAAGGGTGAAACTGGTCACGATCTAATTGTAGCCAATAATACTGCAAGATTGCTTGCCGATCTTTCATTAAAATACCAAAAACCTGTTGCACTTGGAATTACAGGGCCTGGCATGACTGTTAAGCAGGCAAAGAGAAGAATAGTCACTGTATCCGAAAGGGCAGTAGAAGCAGCACATAAAATGGTAACCAGATTAAGACAATTAAATGACGAAAAAGGATTTGAATAATTACAAATGACAATTCAGATTACGATTTTAAAGATAGAAGATTATGGCCCATGGACATTAAAGTTGGGAAGTGATAGAGAGGCGCAATTACAGATTTTTCAAGCAAAATTGTATAGTGATTTGCAAAGAATGTTCTCCGAAAGGGATTCGATTGTGTACTTTAATAGATTTGATGAGCTAATTGCGATTACTAATGGAATATCTTTAGAGGAACATTTAGCAATTGAATGCGAAATTAGGGATATCTATAAAGAACTTAATATATCGATGTCCATTGGAATTGGTGCAACTCCTCTGGAGGCGAATATTGATGCGTATCAATCACGCAAGAATCACAGTCAGCTGGATGGAAGCGAGTGGATATATGGAAATGATCAAATTCAGCTATTATATAATAATTCAAATAAATTATCTGCAGATATGTTTGCTCAGATTTTACATTTGGATATTGATAATTCCACTAAAGTTAGTGACATTCTATCTCCTTATGAAATTACAACGACAATGATGAGAATGTTTTCTGATCTTATCGAATTGTTTGTAGAACAAAAATCTATGACATTTTATCTGGGAGGCGATAATTTTATGGTCATCGCAAATAATGTAAGCAAGGATAAAGTCTTACTAATAGTTAATAAAATTTATGAAAATCAAAATATTAAATTAAACTGTGGTATAGGAGTGGCGCTAACGGGTAGAAAGGCAGTACAAGCCGCTACAGAGGCCTTAGATACAATACGAAGTCTGAGAGATCAAGGAGTAATCCGACCCATATATGAAATAAAATGCATCTAATGATTAGGAACATTAGTTTGTTATATGGAGAAGACCTTGAATATATAGATAAAGGATACATAATTATTAAAAATGGAATAATCAAACATGCAGGTAGAGGAGATTATTATGGAAAATATAATGGATTTATTTATGAAGGAGAAGGAATACTTGCATGTCCCGGTTTTATTAATGCACATACTCACATCGGAGACTCTTTTGGTAAAGACATAAGTGTTGATTCAAACTTTGAATCAAGAATTCATCCAGTTCATGGTATCAAAAATAAAATTCTGCAAAAGAGTGACAGAGAGCATCTTATCCAATTTATGAGAACTTCTGCGATATCTATGATGAAAAATGGTATCGTATTATTTGCAGATTTTAGAGAGGGTGGATTAGAAGGAATAAATCGAATTAAAGAAGCGATTTCAGGATTATCAATAAAAAGTATCATTTTAGGTAGACCAGAATACTACTACGAGATATCACAAGACTTTGATGAAAATCCGAAAATTCCAACAGATGTTTTAAAATTGATTCACAAAATTCTAATTCTTGCTGACGGCTTGGGCATTAGTGGAGCGAATGAAAACACAGATAATTCATTGCAGGATTATAGAAAAATCATTCAGAAGAAATCTTCAGAAAAAAAATTCTTAGTAGGAATTCATGCCGCGGAATCGATTGAAACAGAAAAAAAATCAATTACCATAACAAGGAAAAGTGAGGTGCGGAGAATAGTCACAAATCTTTTGCCAAATTTTATGGTTCACCTAACAAATGCATCTGATGCTGATATCGAGCTTGCTGCAAAGAAAAAAATAGGAATTGTTGTATGTCCTAGGGCAAATGCTACTTTGGGAGTAGGAATACCAAAAATTGCAAGGATGTTGAGCTACGGATGTTGTGTAGGTATTGGAACGGACAACGTTATGATAAATTCTCCAGACATGTTTCGTGAATTAGATTACATCTGGAAAGTGTCCAAGACCATTGACGAGAGACCAATTTCTGCAAGAGAAATCTTGAAAATGGCTACTGTCAATGGAGGAAAAATACTTGGAATTAATTCCGGAGCTATAACCTCTGGTATGTCTGCTGATATGATATTTATCGACAAGAACAATTTGGATATTTCCCCTATGCATGATCCGCACACTTCCATTGTACATAGGGCAAGTGGAAACTCAATACTGAGTGTCATGATAGACGGTAAATTTGTAAACGGGAATGAATTTTAGATGTATGTAATCTTAAATGCAGCCATGTCGGTAGATGGAAAGATCTCTACTAAAAATAACGATTCATCAATTTCATCTAAAATGGATTTAATACGTGTTCACAAATTAAGATCATCAGTTGATGGTATCATGGTAGGGATATCAACGGTGCTGATGGATAATCCCATATTAAGTGTAAGGTTTCCCACACGGAGTACAAAAAATCCTACGAGGATTATAATTGATTCAAATGCAAGAATTCCATTGGATTCAAATATAATCAGATCATCGAAGAAAATTCAAACAATAATAGCCACGACGCATCATGCCTCACCAAGGAAAATAAAACAAATACAAAATAAAGCTGCCCAAGTAATAGTAACTGGAAATAGAAAAGTAAATATAAAAAAGCTATTTCAAATTTTAGAAAAAATGTCGTTCAAAAAAATACTTGTTGAAGGCGGTGGAGAAATAAACTGGTCTGTATTGAAATTAGGTATTATCAATGAATTAATAGTTACGATATCACCTGTAGTAGTTGGTGGAAGAGATGCAAAGACTTTGGTAGAAGGAGTTGGATTTGAAAATATCTCTAATGGAATTAAATTGAAATTATCAAATACTATAATCCAAAATAAAAATGAAATAGTTTTGTTTTATAAACTACGATGAGGCTTCATCTTTTGAACTAATGTCCAACAATATCTGCTCTATCTTGTATCTTAGAGCATCCTTAACCTTCTCATTATTTACCATATTTAGTGGATTTTTGCAATTTGGACACTTGAAAAATAATTCCATTGCGTAATCAAATTTTATTCTGGGACAATTTGTGTTTCCGCAATGGTAAAATTCTGATGATTCTTCATATTCCAATCGTTTCTGAAGTCGATCCAAAATCTTTTTTTTCTGATTTTCGATAAAATTTTCGGCTTGATCTCTTTTTGCTCTCCATCGATAAACAAACCAACCTTTTTTTTCGTCCTTAACTCTGATACCAGTAATTAGTGCCTTTCCAAACATATCATACAACACCTTTCTTATAATATTAATCCGCATACCAGTAGCGCCCGCTATCTCTTCGTCAGTGGCATCTTCAGTATTTAATAAGGCCCTTGCAACTTTATGATACTCTTCCCCACCTATGAGATTAGCTATCTTAACAAATGGATCGTCCTTATCAGATGAATGCATCCAAGTAATGATGTGTTTTTTTTAGTTATATATTTACCGTCAATATGAAAATAATAAAATTTTTTCCAAGATGAATATTTAAAAAATTCAATTCGGAGAACTTTTTGAATTGTGCGATGAGAATTTGAGAGACAAGATATTTTAAGTGAGAGCATTGAGCATATTCATTTTTATCTCCGAAACAATACGTGGAAATTTGTAATATAAACTTAAATTTATTATAATTTTGGGACTTAATTAGTATAAGTAATTTATTATTTGATATTAAAATATGAAATATTTTGATCACATGACAGGTTCTTTGATTATCTTAAGGTCACCGTTATCCATAATTTCAATACCCATAATCTTTAATATTTTTCTGGCATTAGATTCTCCTTCTCTTTGAATAATATTTTCTGCCATTTTTAGCCTATATTTTGATATCCAGTGTTGTCCTATCTTATACTTACCACGAATTTGATCTGGAACAATTTTCAATACCACGACTTCTCTGACTGATCCCATATCAGGTGAAAGTGACTCATAGCCACCTTCTTTTTGATATTTTCTCATTAAAGCGTTTAAAGCATTTGTCTTTTCGTCTCTATTTTGAACAATCGATGCGTTCCCTTTGATAATGACACTAATATACAACGTGTCCGCCTGTGAAGCATCGGTTGGATGAAAATAATAAGATGGTAAGAAGCAAATATAAGAATCAACTTCAAATCCTACTCTCGGATTCCTTTTGATGTTTTCAATTTTTTGTCCTATAGGAAAAGAATGCATGTATATTGCACCAGTATCCTCATTACTTGATTGGGTATCAATGGAATCATTTCTGACATATACAAAATTCATTGGTATTATTTGCGGATAGCCTTGTTCATCAATTGATGCAACCCTACCAACTTTTTCTTCATTTAGAAATTTGGCCATATTAGCCAAAGATTTTATTTCCAATTTTGGTATTAGCTGCATATACTTAGTTTTTCACAGTAGTAGTATAATTAAATTGCTAAATTTGATTTTTAATAGTAAGAGATTGGGATTGAGTTAAAAGGTTACGAATATTTTTTAGTCATCACTCATAACTTTATCTATGAAAGATAAAAAAACAGTGTTGGTTACTGGATGCTCTTCCGGAATTGGATATGCAACAAGTCTTGTTTTGTCACGTAACAACTTTATGACATATGGTTCGGTAAGAGATTTATCAAAATCTGGAAAAATCCAGAAAATCATAGAGAATGAAGGATTGCCTCTCAAAATAATACATATTGATGTAAATGACAATAAATCTATTGAAGTAGCAATTCAAAAAATTCTTTTCGAGTCAGGAAGAATTGATATTTTAGTAAATAATGCTGGATATGGCATGTTTGGTCCTATTGAAGATATTACAGTTGCCGATATTAAAGAACAATTTGAGACCAATTTTTTTGGAGCAATCAGACTAATAAAAACAATAGTTCCAATAATGAGGAAACAAGGAAATGGAATTATTGTTAATATTAGTTCAATGGTTGGAAGATTTGCGGTTCCGCTTAACGCTGCATATGTATCAAGTAAATTTGCATTAGAAGGTTTCTCTGAATCTATTTCATATGAGCTGGAAGAATTTGGAATAAAAGTTATATTAGTTGAACCGGGGGTTGTTAGAACTGATTTTTTTCAAAATCTAAAGATTAAAGGTACTGATTCTAAATCACCATATTATCAGTTAATGGAAAAAAGAATTGGTTTACTAAAGACAGCTATGGAAAATGGTACATCTAGCAACGAGGTCGCAAATATCATACTTCATGCATTAAATTCCAAAGACCCCGTCTTTCGGTATATAATTGGCAATGACGCTACAAATTGTATTCGTATGAGAAAGTCTTTATCTGATAAAGAATTTATGAAATGGATAAGAGATGGTATATTTCATAGTAAAGGATTTACAAGATAGCTAATTTTCAAATTATTGTTTTTTTTGAAGGTGATTCCGCATTTTAGTCATTATTGGATCAAGATACCTAGAGAATGAAATTGACAAAAGCGATATTCCAGAACCAAGCAATCCTCCTCCGATCACGTCTAATAAATAATGATCGCCAACATAGATTCTTGATACGCATACTAGAGCTGCCTCAAAAGCTAACACTATAGATAATAGTAGTTCTTTTTCATTTCGAAATAATATCAGCATTGTTATTGCGCCTGCAATAACAATAGAAGCATGACCCGATGGATATGCAAAATCAGTTTCTTGAGAAACATGAATTTCTTGGCTCACCGGCGTAGGACGTAGTCTTTCGAAAAAATTTTTGAAAAATGTGTTAAGTGGCATAATAATCAAAAATGAAATAATGAGAATTAGTGCAATTTTTCTTCCCTTCCAACCTGCAAAAATACTCAAGAACACAATTACCGCCACCCACACTATTTCTCTTCCGTACATTGACATAAAGATCATAAAATCATCTATTTGACTAGAATGAGAGTTATTGATAATAGATGAGATTGTTACGTCTTGCATAACAAGAGACGAATCTTGGTAACCTAGTTTGGGAGAAACCAGAATTCCAATTATTATGAATATCGAGATGCAGATAATTAAAATTAATATATAGTTCAACACAGCATCATAAGAAGAGATACAATATATTTCATGGTATCGCATACGCTAAACATACTTGTCCAATCAATCATGATATTTATAACAAAAACACTTCATAGAGGAGATTACATTCCGTTATTTGTGGTCTTTAGTATTCTGTAGTATTTTTAGTTGAATTTTAGTAAATACCAAATTTCTTTAGTTTATTTCCAGTCTAGATAATTACTATCTACTCTCATACGATCATAGCCTCGGATTTTTCTATCCCTTTATATTTATATATGATGTTACTAATCATGGAAGTATTGTTACCAAGATAGGATTGTTATAGCCCTATTTTCATATTAATAGTGAATTAATCAAGTGGTTAATTAATAATTATTTCCCCATTCTTGTTACAGATAAGAATATTTGACTAAATGTTCAAATTACTCGTGGTACACTTATCAAAATAATTGAATA